>JAOAEO010000143.1 GCA_026416735.1 Thermodesulfovibrionales bacterium | reverse complement strand
CTGTATGACCTGTACAAAGGCTGGTGTTTGTAATTTATAGCAGTATGCTTACGATCTGAATGTAAAAGAAACCTCCTTTACTCGAAAGACTTTTGGTTATGCGCCAGATACAGCTAATCCTCTAATCATGAGAGATCCCGATTACTGCATACTGTGTGGACGTTGTGTAAGAATCTGCAGACAGCAAGACACTAATGTCTTAGATTTCATGGGAAGAGGTGTCGGCTCTAAAGTAACTACCGCTATGGATAAACCTCTTCAAGAGAGTGGTTGTACCTTCTGTGGCAGTTGCCTCGATGTATGCCCAGTAAATGCGATTGTCGAGGCTGACAGAAGCCGTAAAGGCAGAGAGTGGGAATATGATAAGGTAGCTTCGGTATGTCTCTTATGTGGTAGTAGCTGTGATATTTTGGTCAGCACAAAGGATGACATGATTGTTAAAATTAATTCCTTAGGCGAAGATAACTCAGCAGATAGGTTTATATGTGCTTATGGTCGTTTTGGCTACGATTGTCTTATCGACCACAATAGAGTTACTACGCCTATGAAAAAGGTTGATGGAAAGCTTGTCGAGATTAGTTGGGATGAGGCAATCGATATCGCTGCAAAGGAGCTTAAAAAGGCAGGAGATAAAGCTGGTTTTGTATCTACGGCAGCTATTACCAATGAAGATGCCTATGCCTTGAAGAGGTTGGCTACAGATATAGTAAAGACTAAGAATGTCGACACTACTGTAAGCTTATATGGAGACAAGGATAGCATACTTTGCAGCGGTGCTGATGTTGACTCAGCGGATATGTTCATAGTAGTAGATTTTGATCCCAGCCAATGGAAGAGAATTTTACCTGGAGTAGATGCTCTTATTAGGAAAAAAGTTAATGGTGGAGCTAAATTAGTAACTATAAACTCCTCTGAAAGTGGTTTGGGGTCTGTGGCAACAGTAGAACTGATTGGCGATCCAGTACAGACGTTGAAGGCCTTTGTGAAAGGCATAATAGAAAAAGGTCTTTCTGCAACGGCTGATCTTAGTGGAGCTGTAGCAGATGCAACTATCACAGAAAATATTGAAAAGGCAGCTACTTTATTTGTAGCAGCAAAGAATCCAGTGGTATTCACAAGTCCTGCCATGTACTCTGCAGCCTTAAATATTGCCCTCTTTAAAGGTTCTGTAGTATCAGTTCCCTTTGAAAGTAACGCAAAGGGTGTCCTTTTGATGGGACTTACAACAGAAGGTAAGACCTATAAAGAGATGGCAGAAGGGGCAACAAGTCTTTTATATGTAGTTGGGAATGTTCCTATAAAATCAGCACCAAAGGTAGATTTCTTAATTGTACAAAATTCCCATCTCACTGAGCTTGCAAAACAGGCAGATCTCGTTCTACCTTCTGCAACTTTCTGGGAGGATGACGGTTCCATAGTAGATTATCTCGGCAATCTAAAATTTATCTGTCAGGCTGTGGAGCCTCCAGGGGAAGCTAAAACAAATACCGAGATTTTTGCTGCCATTGCAAAGGCTATGGGAGCTGAAATAGCTGAGGTCAGTGACGAAGAACTCGATAAATTGACTCGATATGAATGCAAAATCTGCTTTAATCCTTTCGTCCGCAAGGAAGGCTTAGATGTTAAGATAGATGAAATGATTGAAATGCTAAATGCTCCGGTTTTAAGCACCACAAGACTTGTCTGGCTGAAGGGAGTAGAGCAGGCACCTGTCTAATTTTTAAAAGATATCCATTTGTTATATAATAAATACCCCGCTACTTAGCGGGGTATTATATTTTGATTTGAAAGGGTGAGCAATATGAATAATTTAAATATCCTTAAGCTTGGGCTTCCTAAGGGAAGTTTACAGGAATCGACCTTAAGGCTCTTTAGAAAGGCAGGTTATCATATAACTGTATCTGCTCGTTCCTATTATCCTGTTTTTGACGATCCCGAGATTCACTCTATGCTAATTAGAGCTCAGGAGATGCCGAGATATGTGGAAGGTGGGTTTTTAGACTGTGGACTCACTGGGTATGACTGGATCTTAGAACAGGGAGCTGATGTAGTTGAGATTGCCGATTTATGTTATGCTAAAGAGGGGTTTAGAACTGTGAAATGGGTTATAGCTGTACCAGTTGACTCTCCTATTAATAACATAAAAGATTTAGAAGGTAAGAGGATTGCTACCGAGTTGGTTAAATATACAAAGAGATATTTAAAATCCAATGGTATCAGGGCTGAAGTCGATTTCTCTTGGGGTGCTACGGAAGTAAAACCCCCCTATCTTGCGGATGCTATCGTTGAGTTGACAGAAACTGGCTCTTCTTTAAGGGCTAATAATTTGAGAATAGTCGAGACCATATTGGAATCTACTACTCGTCTGATTGCAAATAAGAAGAGTTGGCAAAATAAATGGAAGAGGAGAAAGATGGAGAATATAGCTTTGCTGCTAAAAGGTGCTTTGGCAGCTGAGGAAAAGGTAGGATTAAAAATGAATGTTCCTGAAAAGGCCTTTAGTAAGGTTTTAAACATTCTAACAGCCCTCCATTCTCCAACAATCTCTGAATTATCTGATCCAGGCTGGTTTGCTGTTGAAGTAATCATAGATGAAAAGAAGGTCAGAGATCTAATTCCAAAACTTAAGAGCGTTGGGGCAACGGGAATAGTGGAGTATCAATTAAATAAGGTCATTCTTTAATTATTAGGGGAAGGATCAATTATGAAACTACAAGACGAGTTGAGAGAGCTCCGTATGTTATGGAGTGCCTATTGGCCTGCAAGGATTTTGCTAACTGCGAATAATTTTAAAATATTTGAGTACTTAAAAAAACCGATGACCGCTGAAGAGTTGGCATCTATTATTAAAACCGATGCAAGAGCCACAGAGATACTGCTTGATGCTTTGACATCCTTTAAATTGCTAAGGAAGTTTTCAAAGAAATATCAGAATACTTCAAGAGCTAACCGGTTTTTAACGAGCGACAGCCCATACTATCATGGAAACATCATAAAACACTTAGATGTAATCTGGGGTAATTGGTCTGAGTTAGATTCAGTGATCAAGACAGGTGTACCAATAAGAAAATATTACGATCATGCCTCTTTCATTAAAGGAATGGATGATATCTCAAAGATGAAAGCTTCAAAGGTTATCAAAATGATCGGATTGAGAGGAGTGAAAAGAGCCTTGGATTTAGGTGGTGGACCTGGCACTTATGCTGTTGAGATGGCTAAGAGAGGAGTCCATGTAACGATCTTTGATTTGCCAGAAACTATTGAGATTGCACGAAATATTATAAAAAGAAGAGCTGTACCTCAAGATTTAGTCGACTTTCTTGCCGGGGATGTCCTAACGGATGCTATAGGCGCTAAC
>JAOAEO010000142.1 GCA_026416735.1 Thermodesulfovibrionales bacterium | reverse complement strand
ATAAAGAAAGAGAATGAAATTTATAACCTCTTGAGGATCTGAAAGTCTTTTAAGAATACTTAATTCCTTTGCCTCTTCCATCGCTTTCTGTGCTTTTGCTCCCATACCTAAGGGTAAATAACCAGGTATTATTGCATTCACCTTTATATCATATCGAGCTAATTCCAAAGCAGCTACTTTAGTTAAAGCTATTATAGCTGCCTTAGAAGCACTATAGGCAGCCTGTCCTCTTTTTCCTTTTACTCCTGAGTATGATGAAATATTTATTATATGACCTCCTCCTTCCATTAGTGGAATAAAAGCCTTTATTATATTAAAGGTACCCTTAAGGTTCGTATCTAAAACGAGATCCCAATCCTCTTCTGTAAGTTTAAGGAGGATTGAATCCTTTGTCACTCCCGCATTATTGATGATTAAATCTACCTTTCTAAAGAGCTTCTCAGCAAGATCTGCCATTTTTTGAACTTGATCATACTGCCGTAAATCTGCCTTGACTTTGATGATTTCTTCATGTAAGGAGAGATCCTTTAATGATACTAAGGGTTCATTTTTAAAATAGTTAAGTATCACTTTAAAATGATTTTTAGCAAGAGCTGTAACTATCTCTCTTCCAAGTCCACCGCTTCCTCCAGTGACCAAAGCAACATTATCAATACCTCTTAATTTCATGTTATAATTTATCACATTTTTAGAAAGTGGAGGAAAAGTGATAAGATTTGAAGAATTGCAAATGAAGATTGCCGAATCTGCAAAGAAGTTTCTGGATTTCCAAAACATGCAGGTTTTCATAGAGCAATACTCCTTAGAGAGGGAGACGAGGCTATTCTTTTCATTACCCGATCGTGATTTCTCTCATCTTTATCAATCTACAGCATCTTTCACCTATGATATTTCTCAGACAGAAATTAGTCTTTACGAAGAAGAATTCCTCGAAACAGATTCTCTTTATCAATCTACTACCGAACTGACCTTTACTATAGATTTTCCTTCCCTTAGAGGATATCCAGACATCGATGGTCTCATCAGAGAAATAGAAGATGAATATCCCGATATAGAACCTATTCTCGTAATCAAAAAGGTGTTTTCACCCCTTAACGTTCTATATGAATATGAATTGATTTATACTTATGAGATAGATATTGAAGGTGAACTCGATTTAGACTACATAGATGACATTTTTAAAGAGCATAGAGATATCCTTAATTTCATATACGATAAAACCTTTGGATACCTCGATTTATCTTGGTATGGTGAGGTTGATGAATGATCCCCTTTGAGGACATAGATTATGTACTTCTCGATATGGATGGAACTTTATTAGATAAATATTTCGATGACTACTTTTGGGAACATTTAGTGCCTCAGAAGTATGCTGAAAAACACAATATAACCTTCGGAAAAGCAAGGGAAGAGCTCTTTAAAAGGTACAAGTCCCAAGAGAAAACACTTAACTGGACAGACATAGATTTCTGGTCAAGAGACTTAGATTTAGATATACCTGCCTTGAAAGAACAAATAAAACATCTCATAGAGGTGCATCCCCATGTAGAGGAATTTCTACAAAAATTGAAATCTCTAAAGAAAAGCGTATTATCTGATAACAAATGCTCATTATAAGGTTTTAGATTTAAAAATGAAAAAGACAGATCTCGGCAAGTATTTCGATAGATGCATAACCTCTTTCGAGATAGGCTATCCTAAAGAGTTATTGCAATTTTGGAAAGAGATTGAGAGGATAATCGAATTTGATAAAGGAAAGACACTTTTCATAGATGATACACCAGAGATTTTACAGACGGCAAGGGATTTTGGTATAAAATACTTACTCTTAAAATTAAGAGCTAACTCAAAGAAAAAAGATAGCCCTCAGACTGAATTCCCTTATATAAAAGATTTCAAAGAGTTACTCTAAAACTATGAAAGATGCTGAAAAAATAATAGGCTCATCAAACATTAAGACTGCTATGTACGCATTAACTAACAGACCCGATCTTAGAATAGACTTCCTTATTAGAGAAGAAACTACCTTCATTGAGAAGCTTACAAAGGCAAGAATTTCTATTAGAGCGAGACTATTTATAGTGAACAATATTGGTATATTGCTAACTATGTTTCAAATAAACAATGAATTACTAAATACATACAAAGTCTTTTGGGATTATTACTTAGAGGGTGACAGAGGCAGGTTTGCTTTTGATTTAATGGCATCACAACCTGACATCGCCTTCCATTTTTATGGCAATTCCAAGACTATAGAAAAGTCGATTCTCACAGCTAATAGCTTTAGAAATTTTTTTAAAGCTGCCATCGAAAAGATCAAAGAACTTCCACCCTGGAATTCTGAACAGTTTGAAATACAAAAGGAAGAAATTCTTAAAAGTTATCCTACCACCGAACAACTTTGGGAAGCAGCAAAATAGACCTTTAAAATTTAGGTATTGCTGAAAGGCACATAATCAAAACAAGCCTGCATTCCTCGTCGATTAGAGGCATTGAAGAGAAGTGGCCCGTTAAAATTAGCTACTATTTTATCTCCCTCTCTTCTTATGATAACGAGAACTGCTAAATCATTGTCATCCTTTAAGTCGAGGAAATCCCTGATATTTTCATCAAGACAAACAGCGTAATCTGGATTCAAAAAACTTGGGTCAACCACTATAAAAGCCACATCGGGGTCGTCAACGGCTTGAAGCCATTTCAGAGGTGTATCTTTATAATCCATTAATACATATCTTTTCAATTCTACAAACCCAGGAATACCTTGAGGAAAATGGATTATTTCATTTTCTGAAACCTCAAGAACACCAAATCTCGAAGTGACGAATCTTATCATCTTTACTTCTTCTGTAATACCTCTTTAATCTTTGTAAATTCTTCCATACTCAATTCGACAGCAAGCCTATTTTCATTCTTGATTTTTTCATAGAGCTCCTGTCGATAAATTTTCATCGCCTGTGGCGCATCTATCCCTAACTTAACTTGGTTAGAGTTTATATCTATGATTGTGATCGTAATATTATCACCAATCTTTATAGATTCAGAAATCTTTCTGGTAAGAACGAGCATCAACCTTTACCTAAGAAAATCAAAGAGGGATTGGGAAAGCTGTTTTACAGAAGACTGCCTTAAAGCTTGTATTGCTGTCTCATTCTTTGCAATAAGACTGATTATCTCAGCTAAATCTACATCTTCCGTATTGGAAAGAACGGTCTTAAGATAGATTGTACTATCCTCATTACTCGATATCTGCTGTTCCATCCGGTTTAATAAGGCTCCAGCTAATGCTTGATTATTGATCACATTATTCGTAACCCTTTCAAAGGGTTTTAGCAATGCCTTAACCCTCGTTACATCATTATAATTAAGGGCATTGTATAGGATATCGGTCATC
>JAOAEO010000141.1 GCA_026416735.1 Thermodesulfovibrionales bacterium | reverse complement strand
GCTTATTAGAGGCTACAAGTTAACAATCCCTATTGATCTTTTAGAACTTGCTCGGCTTCTGAAAATTAGAATTCACTTTAGACAACTGCCTGCGAATTGTGATGGTTTTGTTGTCTCATTGCGGGATTCTTTTCCTAATGTAGAACATCTGATTTTAGTCAATTCACATAAACCAAAGACTCGGCAGAGGTTTACAATTGCCCACGAGATAGGTCATGTTGTCTTAAGGCATTATGAAGAGGAAGATATTCTCTTGGATAAGCATTTAAAGTCGCCTCAGGAAAGTAATTTTAAGCGTGAAACAGCTGCTGATGTTTTTGCTTCTGAACTTTTGATACCTACTCCTCATCTTTTGAGGTTAGTGAAGCGTATAGGGGCTAACAGAGTTGATGTCAATAATGAAAAGGCTATGAAGCATTTGTGTGCTTTTTATCAGGTTTCAAAGCATGCAATGCAGATTAAGATAGAGAAAGTGAAAAAAATTCTTGGAAAAGAAGCTTTGAAGCAGACCTTATAAAAGTGTGTCTGAAAGTGTGTCTAAAGTGTCAAAAATTACTAATTTTCACTCCTGCAAATCAAGCATACAAGCCAGTTTTTGATTTCTTTTCTGAATGGCATTCAAGAGGTCGAGGGTTCGATCCCCTTCAGCTCCACTAATTTACTAAAAGACTAAGAATCTCGATCTTTTCGCATACCTCCATAATATACTTATTTCTCCTTCAAACTTAACTACCCTTGTTAGGTATTTCCAAATATGACTTTTAAATCTTGATAAAGGTCCATTAAAATTTAGGTGTTCTACAATGATGCCTCAAAATACATAAGTAATAAGTTTAATGCATGCTTCTTCTATGATACCCGACGATATCTTTGATTATCTCATGGGGAATTTGATCTCTATTTTCGGGCAATACTTTCAAAAGTTTTATATCTGCTCTCCTTTTGATGCTATCAGCGAATTGATTAGAATTCTCCATAATAGTAGCAATCAGTATCTTAGGGCTATTAAGTGATGCAATAACGGCAGATTTGAATCTTTGAGAAAAAAGCTCCATTTTACCAATTTCATCTATTATTATAAAAGATATCTCATCTCTAAAAAGAGCATTTTCAATTGCTCTTACTCCTATTTTATCTAACAAGTCGACATCGACATAATATTTTCCAACCTTATATGGTGTCTTTAAATCTGTAGCAGCAAGAATACCCTTTTCACCATTGAGAGTTATAATTCTAAATCCATAACGAATATTATTTTTACGGATCTCTTCTGTATAGAAGCCCTCTCCACTGTCGATTTGAGAAATTATCTTTTTTATTATTGTAGTTTTTCCCACACCTGGGGCACCAGTAAGTAGAATCTTCTTCGACATAATGGTCTGATAATTGACAGACTAAAAGATTTTTTAATTTGCCAATCCAACGCTTCTCTTAAGTCTATCGATTTCTTCCTTGGTTAAATATCTTAATTCTCCTTTGCCCAAGTCTCCCAAATAGATGCCATCTATTTTTACCCTTTTAAGCTTCAAAACTGGGTGTCCTACTGCTTCAAACATTCTTCTTATTTGTCTCTTTTTACCTTCATATAAAACTACTTCAAGCCAAGAGTTATTCTCTGTTTCACTTATTTTTCTTATTTCCGAAGGATGAGTCAGTCCGTCTTCAAGTTTGATACCCTTAGAAAGTTTATTAATTTTAGCTTGATCAATGATGCCCTTTACTTTGACTTGATAAGTCTTTGGAATCTTATTAGAGGGATGCAATATTGCATGAGCGAGTTCTCCATCGTTAGTAAGCAATAATAATCCTTCCGAATGATAATCGAGACGTCCAACAGGGAAAACCCTATATTTTATCTTCCTTAGAAAGTCCTTTATTGTGGGTCTTCCCTCTGGATCAGATAACGCCGTAATCACACCCTTTGGTTTATTTAGTATGAGGTATACTTTTTCTTGATGTTTAATTAATAGCTTTCCATCAAGCTTTATGTGGTCCCTTTCCGGATCGGCTTTCATGCCGATTTTTGCTACCTTTCCATTGATGGTAACTCTCCCTTCCTGAATATATTCTTCAGCTTTTCTTCGGGAAGTTACCCCCATCATTGCAATAATCTTTTGTATTCTCTGTTGCATAAGTATAAATTATCCTTTTTATAGGAGTTGAATATATGCCTTTTCTCGTAGTCCTCTCAGCCAATTCTTATAGAGTCTGTTAAACCGCTCTTCAAAAAACTCCTTTTTAGCTTGCTCTTTAAGCTGATTAAGGTTATCGATTGTACTTATAGCATTCAACTTCAAAATGTGTAGACCTCTGTCAGACCAGAAGGGTTCGCTGATGTCCCCAACCTTCATTTTTGAAAGCACCCTGATAAAATCATCTGATAGGTCCTCTCTTTTGATCACCCCTAATTCTCCTCCATAACGAGCGGTTGCATCCTCAGAATAATTTCGGGCAGTTTGAGAGAAGTCCTCACCAGCCCTTAGTTTGCTATAAATCTGTCTTGCTCTTTCTTCATCGATGGCTTTATTATTAGTCTTCTTAATAAAAATATGGCTGATATCATAGCTTTCAGATACCTTTATTAGATCTTTTTTTTGTTCAAGATATTTGTTAATGCTTTCATCATCTATGACTATCTTACTTCTGACCTCTTGCTCAACAAGACGGGTTATTAGTATTCTCTCTCTTAGTCTTTGTCTATATTCCTCAAGGGTAAATCCCTCTTTTTTTAAAGTCTCTAAGAATATAGCATCAGTCATAGAGTGTTTAGCCTTAATGCTGCTTATAGCCCTTTCGACCTCATCGTTTGTAACAGTAAGACCAATTCTCTGTGCTTCTTGAATTTTCAATTTCCTATCAATTAGCACTTCTAAAAAAGCTACCTCATTTTCCCTCAAAAATTTTAGTTTCTCCTGCTCAGATAAATCCTTATATGAATCTACAAATTCGAATTCCATAGTCTTATACAATTCGCTCCAAGTAATTGCTTCTCTATTAACTATAGCAACGACTCTATCAAGCATAATGGCACTTTTGGCAAAGACAGAGGAATAAGTTCCCAAAAAAAGAATAACTATTAAACTAAGAATTATAGGCATTCTTTAACCCCCCTTTGAAAAAACTACAAGACTACTTATAAAGCTTTTTGTATACTAACATATTCTTGGTAGTTGTTCTCCTAAGGGCATATCCACAATGGTCATCCCCCCTATCGAGGTTTTGAGCAAAACAGATCCTAAGAACTTATAATCCCTTTTTTGGACCTCCCCAATAATGGCAGCATTAATACCTTCATTGCAGCCTTTCATTGTATCTACCAATTCCTCTGCAATCTCTGGAGAGACAATTGCTATCAAAACCCCTTCATTTGCAACATGTAGAAAATTAATTCCCAATAATTCGCAAGCTCCCTTTACAC
>JAOAEO010000140.1 GCA_026416735.1 Thermodesulfovibrionales bacterium | reverse complement strand
TATCTGTAGACCTCCATCGGCGGATTTGGGGTTGATTGTCGACAATGGTCATTACCTGATTAAAAATGGTAAAATTGTGAATATCTATGGGTAAAGTTATCACCGGAGCGAATCAAAAAGGTGGGGTTGGTAAGACAACTACAGCAATTAATCTATCAACCTCTATCGCTTTAGATAGAAGGTATGTCCTTGTGATTGATTCGGACCCACAAGGTAATCTTACGAGCGGTTTTGGTATAGACAGAGATAGCCTTAATAGAACCCTTTATGATGTCTACATAGAGCGGTGTAAATTAGAGGAGTCTGTAATCAAGAGTTCTATTGAATATCTCAGTATTGTTCCATCTTCAATTAACTTACTTGCTATCGAGTTGGAGTTAGCCAATACAGATGGTAGAGAACAGTTTCTAAATAAAGCCCTTGGAAATATAAGAGACGATTACGATTTCATTTTTATTGACTGCCCACCTTCTTTAGGGTTGCTGACTTTAAATGCTCTCGTAGCGGCAGATTCCGTTCTTATCCCCGTTCAGTGTGAGTATTACTCCTTAGAAGGTTTAAGCCTCTTATATAAAACTTATAAAAGAGTAAAGGGTTCCTTCAACCCTAAACTCGAATTAGAAGGTATAATTTTAACGATGTATGATGCAAGGACTTCCCTATCTCAACAGGTTGCAAGAGAAGTAAGAAAGTATTTTAAAGAAAAGGTTTATCAAACCCTTATTCCACGAAATGTTACCTTAAGTGAAGCTCCCAGCCATGGTAAGCCAGCCATTCTTTACAATATAAAATCTAAGGGCTCACAGAGTTATCTGTCTCTTGCAATGGAGGTTTTACATGAAAATGGCATTAGGTAGAGGACTGGATGCTTTAATTCCAGATAAGGGTGAAGAAGTTATTAATATTGATATTGACAAAATCATTCCCCTTGAAAGTCAGCCAAGAAAGGTTTTTAAAGATGAGACCATCCAAGAACTCTCAATATCAATAAAGGAGACCGGTGTCCTTCAACCTATAATAGTAACAAGGTTCGACAGTAGTGATTCCTACCGTTTGGTTGCTGGTGAAAGGAGATTAAGAGCGGCTAAGCTGGCAGGGTTATCAACAATACCTGCTATAGTAAAGGAAGTTTCTCCCCAGAAAGCTCTTGAAATCGCTTTGATAGAGAATATTCAGAGAGAAGATTTAAATCCACTGGAAACAGCCGAAGCTTTAGAAAGATTAAATAGAGAATTTAACCTCTCTCATGAGGAAATTTCTAAAAAGGTTGGTAAAGATAGAACGACGGTTACTAACTATTTGAGAATCTTGAAATTGCCAGAGAAAGTAAAATCTTTAATAGATGGTGATAAAATAACATTAGGACATGCAAAAGCCCTCTTAACAGTTCCAGATGACACTAAAAAAGTAGAAGTAGCTAAAAAGATTTTGAGATATTCTCTTAGTGTTAGAGCCACCGAAGCCTTATGTAAAAGATTGCTCGATAAGAAAACTCTTAAAGAACCTCTTCATTCTCCAGAAATCGAAGAGATCGAAGTTAAGTTAACCCATGCTTTGGGGATGGAGGTAAAAATTTATCATAAAGAGAGAAAGGGCAAAGTAGAGATAAGATACGAGACCTTAGATGAACTTGAAAGATTACTCTCCAAGTTAATTAAAGAGTAATTCTTAGCAAAAGTTTTGTATTGAAGAACTTTTCAACTTAAAAGAACAGAGCCCTTTTTGGATGTAAAATCTATTTTTAGATAACCAACGATTTTAGCGCCCGAGATTATACAAAATTTTAAAAAGAAGATATTTTTTTAAATCCATATTCATTGTTAAATTTATCTGCCCAAGTCATGCAAAGAAATCAGACAATAGATAAAATAATTGACTTTCTGTCTAATTATCTACATGGTAAGGCTAGAACTCTGAGACTTGCTCTTATAACCTTTTTTTCAGAGGGACATCTTCTAATAGAAGACTTGCCAGGCTTAGGTAAAACAACCTTAGCTATTGCCATAGCAAAATCTCTTGGACTCGATTTTGGAAGAATACAATGCACAAGCGATTTGCTCCCTTCAGATATAACTGGGGTCTCTGTTTACAACAAAAATATGGGTACTTTCGATTTCCACCAAGGTCCAATTTTCAACAATATCGTCTTAGTCGATGAGATTAATAGAGCAACTCCAAAGACACAGAGTGCCCTCTTAGAAGTAATGGGAGAGAAACAGGCAACCATTGAGGGTAAAACTTATAAAATGAACAAGCCTTTCTTCGTAATTGCAACTCAAAACCCCATTGAGCAATTTGGAACATTTCCACTGCCAGAGTCTCAACTCGATAGATTCATGATGAAGATAAGTATTGGATATGCCTCAAGGGAGGCTGAGTTAGAGATATTGAGAATAGGTAGTAAAAGAGAGGATTTATATAAGATTCAGCCAATTTTAACAAAGGAAGAGGTTATCAACATTCAAAGAGAGATAAAAGATTCTATCTATATATCAGACAGAGTTTTAAACTATATCCTCGATATCGTTGAGGCTACAAGAGATAGCAAGTATTTTCTCAGTGGAATATCAACGAGAGGAATGTTAGCTATTAGCTCAACGGCTAAAACAAAGGCATATTTTAGTGGGAGGGATTTTGTTATTCCAGAAGATATCAAGGATCTTGCTGAATATACTATTCCTCATAGGGTTATCTTTAAAGAGGAATATAATACCCAGACAAAAAAGGAGCTAATCCTATCATTAATAGAAAGAATAGCTGTCCCCGTATAATAAAGCTAACTAAGGCAGGATGGATCTATATAACCATCACCCTCTTACTGGGGTTCTCTGCCGTTAATACAGGTAATAACTTAATCTACCTCATAGTAGCTGCATTACTAAGTTTTATGATAGTTTCAGGGTATTTAAGCAAACTAAATCTTTCAAAGATTGCTCTTGAGATTGAGATACCCGATGAAATATACGCCAATACAGAATCTATTATAAAAGTAAAACTCATTAATAAAAAGCGATTTACACCTGCCCTCTTGCTGAGAGTGAAGTTTTTAGAAAGGGAGATACTATTCCCTCTCGTTGATGGAAATGCTTCAGAGGTTAAACTTGTTACATCCCTCTTTAGTAGAAGAGGTCGGTGTAAGATAGAGAAATTATTCATAACTTCCGTTTTCCCCTTTAACTTTTTTCTAAAAGGCTTTGAATTAGAAAAAAAGATTGAGTTTATAGTATTTCCTAAAATGCAAAAGTGCTATCATCAACCCTATTTCGAAAAAGATAGAAGGTTTAGCTCTGAACATGGCTCCATGACTCAAGGTTTCGATTCTGACCCCCTCTTCATAAGAGATTATATAGTGGGAGATCCATTGAGATATATACACTGGAAAGCCACAGCAAAGACAGGAGAGCTTAAGACAAAGGAGCTATCATCACAACTCTATAGCCCCCTCTTGATAGATTTCGAATCTTTTCCCATTAAGGAAATTGAGCAAAAGATTTCCTGCATCACATACATTATTAACCACT
>JAOAEO010000013.1 GCA_026416735.1 Thermodesulfovibrionales bacterium | reverse complement strand
TCCCTATAAAGAATATGCTCGTTCCATTTTATGTCAAATATGCTTTCCACGTCCTGAATATACATGGCAATCCTTTCTATGCCGTACGTGATCTCACAGGACACAGGTTCAAGGTCAAATCCACCACATTGCTGAAAATAGGTAAACTGTGTAATCTCCATACCATCTAACCATACTTCCCAACCAAGTCCCCAAGCACCGAGAGTTGGAGATTCCCAGTCATCTTCAACGAAACGGATGTCGTGTTTGGTCGCCTCAATACCAAGATAAGCCAAACTTTCGAGATAAATATCTTGACTGTCTATAGGGGATGGTTTAACTATCACCTGATATTGATAATAATGCTGAAGTCTATTAGGGTTTTCACCATATCTACCATCAGTTGGTCTTCTACTGGGTTGTACATAAGCAGTCTTCCAAGGCTCTGGACCTAAAACTCTAAAGAAAGTAGCTGTATGAAATGTTCCAGCTCCAACTTCTATATCATAGGGCTGTAATAAAATACAGCCTTTTTTAGCCCAAAAATCATTTAATTTCATTATCAAATCTTGAAAATACATACTGCCTCCGCCTCTAATTAGTTGTATGTTGAAGGAAATCTCAACTTTCTGGGTAAGTTATCGTAAATCAAAGATTTATCAATTGTCAATTATGAAAAAGTTTATTCTTAAACACAATTTACTAATTTCACTAAAGGCTTTCGCTATTGTGAACTTGATGTAAAAATATCATCATTATATATAAAAATCCTTTTTACCTCTGGCACTAAATCTATTTTGACTTCAACTTTTTTGTCTTTTAGTCGATAATCTATATCTAAAATATCAAAAAAACCGAATTCTGAAGCTGAGTACAGGGGTCTGAATTCATAGCCAATTACATAATTCATAGGATCCTTAATTTGGCTTATCTGTGCATACTTAAAGGACCCATGTGATGCTATAAATCGCTCAGCTTGTTTTATAGCCTTTTCAGCTGGCAAATTTGGTATTACCTCATAATTAAAATCGGGAGCGAAAATCTCAAAGGTATATTGATCATTTTCTACATCAAGAATTGCTACATTTTCGACGTCTCTACTTAAAGGGTTATTATATAAAATCAAAGAGAATGTGCCAGAAATCTTATCAGCTCTTATTTCTTCTGTCAATAGACTTTTATTGAATGAGCATGAGATTATAAAGGCTGGTATTAACAAAAGTAGAATAAAAAAATTAAACAAAAAAATTTTTTTTATCATTTACCTCTATTACCTCCTAAATGATTCTGGGTCTGTTCAAAAACTAACAGGTGCTTGAAATTTAGACATCTGTAAGCTATTATTTAGAGTAGTAAAACTCTATAGGGACTTTTTTCATATTATATAAAAATATCCTTATCTCCTTCCAACCTATCTTTGCAGATTTCACTACCGCGACAATGATATTTTTCTCTCATATACAGGATTTTCCCTTCGTTTATTCATAAGCTTGTTAGAGATAGCTTTTAATCCTTAAAGCCTCTTTGAAGTTTTTCTAATGAAAACATCTTTTACTTAAAAACACAAGAGAGCAAGAGCTGCTACAAATAATTTTTTATCTACTTATTAAATTTTAAAAGTAGATGTGGCAAAATTGTTTTTCATAAAGTTACAAAGAATAGGGATGATAGGACGAAAGTTACACAGGGATATCTTTAACAAACTCAATAGAGGTACAGGGTGTATATAGGCAAAATTGATTTATAAATTCAAAATCTAACTCGAAAATGTAGGAAAGAATTAGCCTCCACAAAGAGATTTTGAAGACCATATTTAAGTTTTCAATGTAAGCCAAGAATTTTACTATAAAATCTGTCTGAACATAACCCTAATTAGTTTCAAGTTAAAAAAACAATATGTTATACTTATTCTGTTTTTACCTTATAAAAAGGAGAGTTCATCATGTCAGCTAAAGAGGCTTTAGTTGAAAAAAAATCTTTTTATGAAAGAGTATACGAAATTAAAGAGAAAAGACCATATCCTCCCTGTAGAGCAGCTTGTCCTGTACATACCGATATACAAGCTTATGTAGGTTTAATAGCAAAAGGCAAATATAATGAAGCCTTTGATGTAATCACTGCTCCTAATCCTCTTGCTACAACTTGTTCCATGATATGCCACCATCCTTGCGAACAGGCATGTAGGCGTTGTGCCATAGACGATCCTCTTGCAATAAGACATCTCAAAAGGTTTGCTATCGAACAATCTAGAGAGTATCGTAAAAGTAAAAGAAAATTTATAGAGAAGACTAAGGGGAAAAGCATTGGAATTATTGGATCAGGACCCTCAGGCTTAACAGCTGCTAATGATTTAGCATCGGCAGGTTACTATGTAACTATTTATGAAAAACTACCTGTTTTAGGGGGGATGTTAGCTTCAGCAATTCCACCATATCGTCTTCCCAGAGAAATGCTTAAAGAAGATATTGAAGACATAATTTCCAAGGGTATAGAAGTAAAGACAAGTTGCGAGATAGGAAAGGACATAACCATTAATGAGATTATTTCTAAGCATGATGCTGTCTTGATTGCAGTTGGCCTTTCCGAGAGCCGATCACTTAACATACCTGGTATAGAAGGTCCTGGTGTTCTGCTTGCAATTCCCTTTTTACAAGATGTTGCTTTTGATCGAAAACCTACTCTTGGTAATAAAGTACTTGTAATAGGTGGAGGCAATGTGGCTGTAGATGTAGCTCGCTCTGCAAGGAGATTAGGGATTAAGGATATTTCAATGGTTTGTTTAGAGAGTGCTGAGGAAATGCCTGCATGGAAGTGGGAAATAGATGAATGCCTTGAAGAGAATATCAAGATTCATAATCGTTGGGGACCTAAAGCTATAAGACGCTCTAATGGTAAAATTGAGGGGTTAGAAGTCGTAAAGGTTAAATCTGTCTTTGATGAAATGGGCAGATTCGCCCCCACTTTTTATGATGAACAAACCTCCTTTATCGATGCTGACACAATTATTATTGCTATCGGGCAGATGTCAAATATGTCATTGTTAAAGGATAGCCCTATAAAATTGGACCAACGTGGAAGAATCGAATGGGATCCTGATACACAGATGACAAATGTAAAAGGAGTCTTCGTTTCAGGAGAAGTTGTAACAGGTCCAGGCTCTGCCGTAGCAGCGGTAGCAAATGGACATAGAGCTGCTTTAGCCATAGATCTCTATTTACAGGGTAAGACAATTAAGGGCTATCTGCCTCCTCAAGAGAAAGAAAAGATTCCACCACTTCCAGTCTGTGTTATTGAAAAGATCACATCTGTCCCCAGACGACCTATTAAACATCTTGCTCCCGAAGTCCGATGTGATGCCTTTATACATTATGAGATCAATTATGATGAAGAAGAAGCGTTAAAAGAGGCAGCAAGGTGTAGAGGATGTGGAGGTGGGGCTGTAGTAAATATAAATCGCTGTATGGGTTGTTTAACTTGTCAAAGAATATGTCCATACGGTGCTCCCTTTGTCCATTCCTATTCAGAGATAAGGCTCGAATATTGTCAAGCCTGTGGTCTATGTGCTCCCGAATGCCCTGGCAGGGCTATTAGTATGTTAAGTTATGACATAAATGAGATAAAAGAAATAATTGAAGATCTCCAGAATGTAATCAGCTCAAAAGTAGATTCTCCGAAAATATTAGCTCTTCTATGCACCCACCACATAGGTGTCTCAGGGATAGAATTGCCAGAAGAAATCTATAAGGTCCCAATTCACTGCATAAGTCGAATAGATTCTCTTGATATTCTGAAGGCTTTTGAATGCAAGTTTGATGGTGTTATGGTGATCCATTGTCAAGAGGGTTCCTGTAAATATCGCAATATCAAGAAAAGAGTGGTCTCACGATTACAAAATGTAAAGAGGTTACTCACAACCTTGGGAATCGACAGTGATCGTCT
Organism: Thermodesulfovibrionales bacterium; assembly: GCA_026416735.1. Taxonomy (GTDB): domain Bacteria; phylum Nitrospirota; class Thermodesulfovibrionia; order Thermodesulfovibrionales; family Dissulfurispiraceae; genus DYHD01. The sequence goes on along the minus strand of JAOAEO010000013.1, from coordinate 16,059 downwards.
AACAATGATTCCTATGCTAAGTACCGACGGAGGTTCTATCTATAAGGAATGTTCTGATTTTATTTCGAAAATTTCATCAAAATGAGTTAACCCTAAAATAATTATTTGGATTAACACTTTTGATGACTATTCTATCTAATTGATAAAAGTTAAAACTAATAGTTTGAAACTACGGGATGCCTTATAGGGGATAAATTAGTCGATTTTAGTTTTAAATCCTTTTCTTAAACTTAGCATTTAAATTATTGATTATGTTATATTTTATTTACAAAGTCTTTACTTCAATAGATTTTTTGTCTTAGATTAATATTAACCATAACGATGGCGGACGAGTAACGATGGCTAATCTTCCTCAGACGACAAATTTCATAAGAGATATTATTATAGAAGACATAAAAAACAATAAATATAATGGTAAGGTTATAACAAGATTCCCTCCAGAACCAAATGGTTATTTGCACATAGGCCATGCAAAGTCTATATGTCTCAATTTTGGCCTTGCAAAAGAATTCAATGGTAAATGTAATCTTAGATTTGATGATACTAATCCGAGCAAGGAAGAACAAAAATATGTAGATGCTATTATAGAAGATGTTAAATGGCTTGGTTTTGATTGGGAAGATAGACTATATTATGCTTCAGACTACTTTGAACAATTTTATAATTGGGCAGTAGAACTGATAAAGGCAGGGAAAGCTTATGTCTGTGATCTAAGCTCTGAAGAAATAAAGGAATACAGAGGCACTTTAACGGAGCCTGGCAAAGAGAGTCCCTATCGGAACAGATCTATAGAAGAAAATCTTGACCTCTTTGAACGGATGAGAAAGGGTGAGTTTAAAGAAGGCAGTAGAGTCTTAAGAGCTAAAATTGATATGTCCTCTGGGAATCTGAACATGAGAGATCCTGTAATGTATCGCATAAAGCATGAGCCCCATTATAGAACAGGTAATAAATGGTGCATCTATCCTATGTATGATTGGGCTCACGGCTTATCTGATTCCATCGAAGGTGTAACACACTCAATATGTACCATGGAATATGAAGATCATCGCCCCTTGTATGATTGGTTTCTGGACCAACTAAATATTTATCACCCACAACAAATAGAATTTGCAAGGCTTAATTTAAGCCATACAGTGTTGAGCAAGAGAAAACTCTTAAAACTTGTCAATGAAAAATATGTCGATGGGTGGGATGACCCAAGAATGCCGACTTTAGCAGGTATGAGAAGGAGAGGATATACTCCTGAAGCCATTAGGGATTTTATAGAGCGTATAGGTGTTGGTAAAAAAGAAAGTCTTGTTGACATCGCTCTTCTCGAATATTGTGTAAGAAAAGATTTAAATGAAAAAGCTCCCCGTGTAATGGCAGTTTTAAATCCCCTAAAAGTGGTTATCACTAATTACCCCGATGACAAAGTTGAATACCTCCAAGCCATCAATAATCCAGAGAAACCAGAAATGGGAGTTAGAGAGGTTCCCTTCTCTAAAATAATCTACATCGAAAGAGACGATTTTATGGAGAATCCTCCTAAAGAATTTTACCGTCTAACTCTCAACAGAGAAGTTAGGCTAAGATATGCTTACTATATTAAATGCATAGATGTTATTAAAGATGGAGCAGGTAATATTGTTGAAATCCATTGTACTTATGACCCAGAAACCCGTGGGGGTTGGTCTCCCGATGGAAGAAAGGTGAAATCTACTCTCCATTGGGTTTCAGCCTCCCATTGTATTGAAGCTGAAGTTCGTCTTTACGACTATCTTTTCACTAAAGAAAGACCAGATGAAACCGAAGAAGACGAAGATTTTACAAATTACATCAACCCAAAATCTTTGGAAATATTAAAGAGTTGCAAATTAGAACCTTCTTTAGCCAATGCAAAACCTGGCTCTATTTACCAGTTTGAGAGATTAGGCTATTTCTGTGTAGACACTAAGGATTCAAAGGATGGTTCTTTAGTCTTTAATAAAACCGTCGGGCTCAAAGATGAATGGTCTAAAATCTTAAAAAAATCTAACTTTAATATTTCATCTTAGGAGTATATATTCTACCCAATTTATGTAGTAACCAAAGGATTTTAGGCAATACCTTTGAAATACTTGACTTTTCTGAAAGCTTTTAATATTTTTATAAAATTACTCATTACCTATAAGGATTTTTAAACGATGAGAGCAAATATTACAAAATTAAGAGCCTTTGCCGAAGAAGTTCTCTCTCAAGCCGGTATAACTATTAATGGCAGTAATCCCTGGGACATCCATATTCATAATGAAAACTTCTATGAAAGGGTTTTCAGATATGGCAGTATAGGTCTTGGAGAATCCTATATGGATGGCTGGTGGGATTGTGAGAGACTGGAAGAATTCTTCTATAGACTTATACCTTTGGACCCTGAAAAGATAGTCAAAAAAAACATAAAACTCATAACTTATTACCTCGGTTCACTCATCTTTAATAAAAGTAGTAAGTCAAGAGCCTTTGTTATAGGTGAAAGACATTATGATATCGGCAATGAAGTCTTCAGAAACATGCTTGATAAACGGATGATCTACAGTTGTGCTTATTGGCACAATGCAAAAAACCTCGATGAAGCCCAAGAAGCAAAACTCGATTTAATCTGTAGAAAACTTTACTTTAAACCTGGCGATAAGATTTTAGATATCGGATGTGGCTGGGGTGGTTTTTTAAAATATGCTGTAGAGAAATATGATGTAATTGGTGTAGGTATAACAGTATCTAAGGAACAAGCTCAATATGCTAAAGATATATGCAAAGGATTACCCATTGAAATACGACTCCAAGATTATAGAGACTTAAATGAAAAATTTGATCACATAGTATCAGTAGGTATGTTTGAACATGTAGGTAGAAAAAACCATAGAACATATATGGAGGTAGTTAATAGATGTCTAAAAGATGAAGGATTATCTATGTTACACACTATTGGTGCACCAAAAACTAAGATTGCGAGCGATCCATGGATCGATAAATACATATTCCCTAACTCCCTCATCCCATCTTTGAAACAGATTACATCGAGTGTAGAAGGTTTATTTATAATTGAAGATTTGCATAACTTTGGTTATAATTACTATCTCACCTTGATGGCATGGTTTGAAAACTTCCACAAAAACTGGGAAAAGATAAAAGAAGAATCTGAAGGCAAATACGACGAAAGGTTTTATAGAATGTGGAAATACTATCTCTTAAGCAGTGCCGCCTCCTTCAAATGTAGACACCATCAACTTTGGCAGATTGTTCTATCTAAAAAAGGCGTTCCAGAAGGATATCAATCAATTCGCTAAAAGCTTTGACTGCTTTAAATTTATAAACTGTTACCCACAAAAAGTGTAAAATGTGAGCAAAAATAATGCATGCCCTTTCTTTTGCTTTTGCCTATAAAAAGGCAGGATTAGATGTTTAAAGTGCTTACTCCTTTCTTTGGTTTTTATAGGTAAGTTTGCTGTAAAGACAGGATTGTATATAATCTTCTGTCTAAGGACTCAAAGAGAGAAAAGAAAGAAAAGAGAGAATATACTTTACATTGTTTTAGAGCAGAAATAAAGAAAGGAGGATACACACCTTTCAGTAAAGGAATTGAATAAATCAAACTTAATAGATTCATGGAAAGAGTGCGATAGTGTTTAAGATTTTTGACAAAAGAAGAGGCAGTAAGGGAATTTGGGATGTAATTTACAGAGATATCCTTTATAGCAAAGCGCGATATGGTAGCAGGTTTCAAACCATCGGAGCATCTTAGTGAGCGAAGGAGATATCAAATTACGATAGCTACTTAAGTATCCTGAGATGTTTGGAGAAGAGATATAGAGAGAGTTTCTTATAATTGTCTGGGGGTGTGGATAAAGCTTGAGACGACAAATATAATAGGGAGTGCCTTTTAAGAAGAACAAGGCCTATGAGTTGTTTCAATAATGATCAGAGCATTGAGAGAATTGTATATGCAGTGCTAAATCATCTGAATGAACAATGGGGAAAGAAACCCTTAAAAGAATTTACACATAAAAATTGACACTACCTAGAAAAAAATAGTTGTTGATTGTAGATTTAGCTTGTATTATTATTATTCGAAAATCTATATTAAGTGAGCTCACTTCAATTTGATGAATTTATCGTTAAGTTTACCATGTTTTTAATAGATTCTTTCATTAAATTAGGCTTCCATTATGGTTGGATAATTGTCCTTTCTGGCGTACTTGGAATCTTCGCTTGCCTTGGATTGGGACGTTTTGCTCTTGGGATGTTATTACCTTCAGTAGGTGAGGCCCTAAACTTAAGTTATACCCAAATGGGACTTATAAGTACCGGTAATTTTATCGGTTATCTTTTTGCTGTCCTGATTGCAGGGATATTAATAAAGCATCTGGGAACAAGAAGGCTTATTTTTTATGCCCTTTTAATAGTTGGGATTACATTAATATTGTCTTCATTAGCAAATGAATTTAGATACTTACTCTTTGTCTATACATTGACTGGTTTCGGCAGTGGAGTATCTAACATTCCAATTATGGCTCTGATCTCGTCATGGTTTGTAAGCAGACTAAGGGGGTTAGCGGCTGGCATCATTGTGAGCGGAAGCGGTTTTGCAATACTAATGACTGGTACACTACTACCTATTATAAATAGAGTAAGTGAACCTGCGGAGGGATGGAGAATCTCTTGGCTGATCTTAGGAGTTACAGTTATTTTCATAGCTTTTATATGTCTATTATTAATTAGAGACAAACCTGAGGATATAGGATTTAAACAGGCAGGAGCGGCAGAAAGGCAAGACTTTAAGTTAGCAAAGGAGGATTACGGTGAAAAGAGTATCTATAAAAAGGGAATCATTTACTACTTGGGAATCATTTACTTCTTCTTTGGATATACCTATGTTATTTATACAACCTTCGCAGTGACAGTACTCATAGTTGAAAGGGGATTCAGCGAGCAGTTAGCTGGTTGGCTTTGGGCAATCATTGGTTTTTTAAGTATCTTTTCAGGACCTCTTTTCGGATCTTTTTCGGATAAGTATGGCAGGAAAGCCGGCTTAATAGCGGTATTCTCTTTTCAATTGATTGCTTACCTTTTCATAGCAATGAAACTGCCCATTATATTTCTATATCTATCCATAGGACTATTTGGCATCGTTGCTTTCAGTATTCCAGCAATAATGGCAGCTACAGTATATGAATATGTAAAACCTAAGCTTGCTGCTTCGGCTTTTGGATTTGTAACTTTCATCTTTGGTATAGGTCAAATTATTGGTCCTGCTGTGGCAGGAAGCTTGGCAGATTTCACTGGAAGTTTTTCAAGTAGTTTCTTTATGGCTTCTGCTTGTAATGGTATAGCAATATTGCTTTGTAGTCGTCTGAAAAAATCACAGAATCTTTAATATGTCTTGAGTCTAATTCAATTTTCATCTAATTTTTCAGCTTGAATTCTAAATATATAATCTTGTCCTTTGTAATAGCTATTCCCAGACAAGTAAAGTTTAGATACTCGTATTGTCTATGATAAGCCAAAGATTAGTTGTTCCCCTATTAACTAAACTAAGATGCTATTCCTCTAACTTCGAAGTGCGAAAACTTAATTTTCGTTTCTCTCTCCCCTTTAAAGGGGAGAGAGAAACGAAGTTAAATTATTTATTGGTTCTGCATTTCACAGGCCATGATAGTGTGTTTGCATAATACAGAAGTTGTTATTGAGCCTACCCCCCCTGGAACAGGACTGATTTTAGCTACAATAGGTTCAACCTCAGCAAAATCTACATCTCCACAATATTTCCCAGGATTATCAGGGTCAGGATTAATACCCACGTCTATTACTGTCTGTCCTGCTTTGAAATAATTAGCTTTTAGCATCTTAGCCTTGCCAACCGCAGCAATAACAATTTCTCCCTCTTTACACACTTCTGGAAGGTTCTCGGTTCTTGAATGACAAATGGTTACAGTACCATTTTCTCGCAGTAAGAGCATAGCTAAAGGTTTCCCTACAACTAATGATCGGCCTACAACTACACATCTTTTACCTTTGATTGGTATATTGTAGAAGCGGAGCATTTCCATGCAAGCACTGGGAGTGCAAGGAGGGAATCCAGTTGGATCGTCGGTAAAGACCTTTGCAGCACCACTTGTAGTTAAGCAGTCCACATCTTTTTCGACTGGAATGAGGTTTCTAATTTTCCGTTCATTCAAATGCTTTGGTAAAGGGGAAAACATTAGTATGCCGTTAACATCTTTTTTTGCTCCAACTTCAATAACTGCCTTCTCAAAGGCCTCCTGCTCAATATTTTCTGGAAACTCAAACACTTGACATTCCATACCTACACTTGCACAAGTCTTTTTTGCACCTCCTTCGTAGTAAAGATCATCAGGACGAGCGCCCACACGGATAATTGCAAGTTTAGGTATAATTCCTTTGGCTTTTAAAGCCTCAACGCGTCTGATCATCTCATCTTTCATTGCATCTGCAACGGGCTTTGCTTTTAGGATTTCTGCCATTGTAAGTATTCCTCCTACATTATTTTGAAAGTTTAGAAATGACTAAATCTAAAGTTTCATCTGCCATTTTACAGCCTTCATTCACAAGCCGATCCATTTCTTCCTTTGCGGATTCCACAAAATTCTGATCTTTGATGGTGTTGAGGTTAATGATAACATTGAGTTTAGCTGAAATTAACGCAGCCTTCATAAAGACAACACCACAACCCACATCGGAAATAGCAAGCATGCTACCGATTTCCCCCATACGTCTATGAATCTTGATGCCTTCGTAAGCTTTGCGCATTATCTCCATTGGGACAGAGCAAGCCTCTTTGGAGCATTTCTCCATGACTTCTTCCTTATACTTGATCTCTTCAGGTGTGTTCTTGGGAAGACTATAAGCTTTAGAAAGTGGTTCAAAAACTTCAGCGTCTTTGTCTACAAGCGCTTCCAATTCAGCTATAATTTTATAGCCCCTCTCGAGTAGATCTTTAACCTCGGGCTCAACATCGGCATACTTTTTTTTGCCCACCGTGAGATTACCAACCATATTGCAAAGTGCCATGCCGATGGCGCCACCCAGTGCTGCTGCTCCACCACCGCCCGGAACTGGAGCTTTTGACGCCAATACTTCAATAAATTCCTTACAGGATTTGTCCACCATTGATATCATGCTTCTATTCCCTCCTTATTTTAGTAATTGAGCTTCCTTGCAAGTTGAAAAAACCTTGCAAATTTATAGTATAAATTCTACTATTTCATATCATCCGACTATATTTTTAAATTACAAAGGACCGCCGCTTTGCAATTAAATACCTCTAAAATAGATACAATACATTTTACATCAGACGATAAAATCATTATTAAGTGATTTCAGGTTCAGCTTTATATCCATACAATCGATCTACTCTTCATATGTTATAGCCCCCTCTGGGGTAAAATTAAAGGAAGATATATTAAAACCACTCTCATAAATAAAGCCTCTTCGAAATCAGTTATCCTTATCTGTCTATGTAACTAATATAACCTCTACATAGTTTAATTAGCTGTCAATCTCTCTCTTTTATTAATTCTAGCATCTCCTCCCTTGTGCTCTGTTTGCTTCTAAAAATACCTCTAACCGCGGAAGTGACAGTTTTGGAGCCCGGCTTTTTAATACCCCTCATGCTCATACAAAGGTGTTCTGCATCTATAATTACCATGCAACCTTTTGGTTTAAGTTTTTGTATTATGAGGTCAGCCAATTGAGAAGTTAGTCTTTCTTGAACCTGTGGCCTCTTAGCTAATAATTCTAAAGCCTTAACTAACTCGCTAATACCAACTATCTTTCCACTGGGGATATATGCAATGTGTGCTTTGCCAAAAAAGGGTAATAGATGGTGCTCACAAATAGAATAGAAGGGTATATCTTTTAGAAGTATCATCTCATCGTGGGTTTCACCTTCGATGGTCTTCAGTAAATCCTCATCGGGAGTTTGTAGTCCGGAAAATATCTCCGCATACATCTTGGCAACCCTCTTTGGGGTATCCTTTAAGCCTGGTCTTAAGGGATCTTCTCCAATCCCTTCTAAGATAAGCTTAACACCTTCTTCTACCTTTCTAAGATCCATTGCGAACTATTATTCTTTCATCAGTAATGATCTTATCCATTCTTATATCATGGGGTTCTGAAGGAATGAGAGGAACTATTTGCTCTTCATAGGCAAGAGCTATTAGGGGAGCTTCTTTGCTTTTTAGCATTTTATCGTAACAACCCTTTCCATATCCAAGCCTATTACAGTTTTCATCAAAGGCAACGCCAGGTACTATCACCAAATCTATGTCTTTTATGGTCAACATCCTATCGTGGGGAACATCTGGTTCAAGAATGTTTTGATAACCCGGTTGGATTTCCGATAAGTCTTTTATCTCATATATTTGGAGTTCAAAGGACTCTCTATTAACCTTAGGGAGAGCAATACTCTTATTTATTGATAAACAGTATTTTATGAGTCCTAAAGTATCCACTTCACTCTTATAAGAGGCATAAAGAAGAATTCGTTGAGCTTCTTTGAATTCAGGTAAATTAATGAGGGTATCTTTTATTTTTTGATCTTTTATTTTCCTATCTTGTGCAGAAATAGAATCTCTTAGTGTTATAACTTCCTTCCTAATTTCTCGCTTTACCATCTATTATTTAATCAAGTTCTGTAATTTCTCTTTTATCGCTCTAACTTCATTCACCATTTCGGGAGACCTTTCATAGGGTGAGATACCACCTATATCGGCATCCATCACTGACTGATTAAATTTTAAAGCACCTAAAATATTCATTTCTTTCAAATTATTCCTCAGAAAAGTTACATCTGCATCGTTTCTAACTTTGTTAGCTACAACAAAAACGTCTTTAACACCGAGTCCTTTAGCTAATTCTCTAACAGTATTTGCTGTCTGAATACTCCTCTGTCCCGGCTCGACAACTACTATAAAGGCATCAACACCTTCAGCAGTTCCTCTAGTTAAATGTTCAATGCCTGCTTCCATATCGAGTATCACAACTTCATCTCGTTCAACTACAAGATGTTTCAAGAGTCTCCGCAACAGAGAACTTTCAGGACAATAACAACCAGAAGCTGCAACTTTAGCCTTTCCCATTACAAGTAAAGTTATACCATCAAATTTATATCCAATGCCTTCGGGTATATCATCTACCTTTGGATTTAACCTAAATATTCCGCCTACTGTTCCCGGCTTGACTCCTGTTCTTTCTTCGATAAGATCAGACATTTCAGCAAGAGGTCTTATTTTTTCAATCTCAGAAGGTTTAATTCCTAAAGCCTGTGCAAGGTTAGCGCCCGGATCGGCATCAACAGCTATTACTCTCTTACCCTCAGAGGCAAATAAATAACTTAAAATTGCCGCGAGGGTTGTTTTACCTACACCACCTTTACCTGTTATAGCTATCTTCATAATGCTAACAGTATAACATATCTATCGAGTTTTTTTGATTAATGAAATCAAAAAAATTTTCAGATAATTTCTACACAATCTTATCCTTTAATAACTCCCAGAGGTCTAAGCTTGGCTACTTTTAGTGAAATTCCAGCATCATGAACTACTTTTACTACATCATCAACATCTTTATATGCTTCCGACATCTCTTCAGCAAGTGTTTCTCTACCAGCAGCCTTAACAATAATGCCCTTGTCTTCCATCTCTCGCCATATGGCGCGCCCCTTCGCCTTTTTGATAGCTTGATGCCTTGACAATACTCTCCCAGCACCATGACAGGTTGAGCCAAAAGTTTCTTCCATACCTCTTTGAGTTCCAATAAGGACAAAAGATGCTCTACCCATATCTCCTGGTATTAAAACGGGTTGTCCAATACTTCTATATATCTCTGGCAACTCAGGATGTCCAGGCGGGAAGGCTCTCGTTGCACCTTTGCGATGGACTACTAATCTTCTCCTTTTACCATCTACAATGTGTTCTTCTAATTTAGCGATATTATGAGCTACATCATAAACCAAACTCATCCCTAATGCTTTAGGTGATAGATTGAATAATTTTTGAAAGGTTTCTCTCGTCCAGTGAACAATACATAATCGGTTTGCCCACGCAAAATTGGCAGCTGCCTTCATGGCTGAAAAATAATCTTGACCCTCCTGACTTTGAAAGGGCGCACAAGCAAGCTCTTTATCGGGTAAGGCAATAGAATACTTACGTGCTGCCTTTTCCATGAGTTCTATGAAATCAGTACAAACTTGATGGCCAAAGCCCCTTGAGCCTGTATGAACCATTACAGTTATTTGATCTTTAAATAGACCTATCACATTAGCTATTTTTTCATCGTATATCTCCTCTACATATTGAATTTCCAAGAAGTGGTTTCCAGAACCTAAGGTAGCTTGTTGTCCCTTTCCTCTCTCATAGGCTTTTTGACTTATTATCGTAGGGTCAGCACCTTCAAGGCATCCACCTGATTCAATCCTTTCTATGTCTGTGGCTGTACCAAATCCTTCACTTATAGCCCACTTGGCGCCATCGATGAGAATTCTCTTAACATCATCAGTTGTTAACTTTGTCTTTCCTTTAGATCCCACTCCTGAAGGTATCTCCTGATAAAGAGCCGCGACCAAATCTTTGATTCTCGTCATTATATCTTTCTTCTGGAGGTTGCTACGCAAAAGACTTACACCACAGTTTATATCATAGCCTACACCACCTGGAGAGATTATACCCTCTTTGAAATCAAATCCAGCCACCCCCCCTATAGGAAACCCATATCCAGCATGAATATCGGGCATTGCAAGAGATACCCCAACAATGCCGGGTAAAGTAGCTACATTTGCAACTTGATCAATGGCTTGAGTTTCCAGTCCGCTCTCGAGGTCCTTGCTAAGGTAGATAATACCCTTTGTTCTCATACCGGGTTTATAGTCAGAAGGCACTTCAAGCCTATTACTGTCAATTCTTTTTATTTTTTCAAGACTCATTTTTTACTCCTTAATGATAATTTTAGATGTCAAATATTACAATAACATTATATAAATCATCTACCTTTGTAATACTCAAATTGTGATAAGTAGCGGCTTTTATTAACAAGCCTCTACTATGCTTTGAGGGATCAAAATAGTCACCATAAATTTTAGCGTCTATATGGTTATTGGAAAAGTCTGTCACCTCAATTTTTGACCCAATAAAGCTATAGGCATCAAAATGAAAAATCAATTCATTAAGAAAGTTTATTAACAGGCTTTCTACAGTTTCAGCAGATACTTTTATGGTGAGCTCCTGTTTGCATTCAATCTTTTGAAGATCGGTTAACAAACTATACATTCCAAGCCCAATATTGATAAATGCCTCTTTTAAAGACTTTCCTGAAGCCTCTAAACCTACATCTCCTGATATGTCAATTACTCTATATTTCATAATTCTATATTAGCATAACTGTATTAGATTATTTGTAAATTTGAAAAATCCATTAGTATTCTATTACTATCAGAGTGATATTTTGTTTTAATTCTTTTAGAAATAAAGGTGTAAAGTGGATAGGTCTTTAAATCTAAAAAAGAGGTGAAAGCATGTTCAACTATCTTCCCTACGAAGGTGAAAGTCTCAAAGTATGTAGCTTTGAATGTGAGAGAAATTGTTCCGAGGTCTGCTGCAATGGAGCAACTCTTATTACTATCGAAGAATTAAAAAGTTTTTATGATGTCTTTCCCATTTATATTGGCTTTCGGAAGTATACCCCCATAGACAGAGAGCATAAAATTTTTCTCCAAAATATAGGTGGAGAGTTGGATGACTATTTTATAGTTGGTGACTTTATTGCAGGCAATAGGTTTAGAAGAGAGTGCCTCGGTCTTGATAATGACAATCTATGTAGGTTGCAGAAGGAAGGGCGGAAGCCATTACAATGCAAAATAGTCCCCTTTTGTGCTATCTATCCAGAAAGCGCTCAAGATTTGATCTTTAAGCAACAGAAAACCTCGAAATTCGCTAATTGCAAAGGCTATAGAGATTCTACAGAGATCGACAAGGTTGTTTGGAAAGACGGAGTCTTTACGGACTACTATTTAAAAGATGCCTTTTTTAATTTTCAGCAAGGTCTTGCTAAACAATCACCTTTCATGAAAGAAATCTTACTCCATATTTACAAGGAAGACTTCTTCAAAGATTTCATGGAAGGTGAAGGCGTATTGGAAATGCCAATTCCATTACCTCTCCTCTTCGATATCTTAGAAGAAGCTGGCTTCAGTGATGAGGAAATGTTACAGTTTATTATATCTCAGGTCAAATTATGCTTAAGAGAGCTTACTGAAGGGAATGCTGAAAACACAGTCATCGAAGATTGGTATAATGAGTTGATAGAATTCGTTAAAGAATACAATAATTTTGTAGATAAAAGTAAGAAAAATGTTTAAAAGTATGGAAGGAAATACTCCTTATATCCGACTTTGGAGGTTAATTGCTGCAGCTTCACAGACATTTCTACATAAACCACATCCAAAACATTTGTCAGGATCGACTTGGGCAAAGTATCTTCCCTCTCGGTGAAAACTATCGACCGCATTAAATGGGCAAACTCCTAAACAGATACCACAACCGTTACAGAAATTTATATCGACGACAGCCCTATATTCAGCTCTTAGTATTGTCTCTACACCTATACCTTTATATGTTCTCAGTGCTAAACAATCTCTTATGGAACAATTGCAAATTGCCCCTATAAAGGGTGTGACAAATGTCCATATAGTATGTATTGCACCTCTTTTTTCAATCTCTTCCATATGTTTTATAGCTACATTTTTATCTACGATTTCTAAAAGATTTGAATTGGGCTTATCAAAAAAGCTCATATCGAGATCTCTGTACCATGCCTTTGGATTATAGGTTAAGCCGTAACAACACCCTATCTCCCTTCTATCTATTACCCATCTACAAGCACAGGGTAGCCTGACGATCTCTAAGGCTTTGTCTACTATCTCTTTGACTTCCTCTATAGGGACAACCTGTCCAAAATGTTCTATTTTAGAGTCCTCAACCATCTTTTTAGTCAACTGATCGGGGAGTTTTCCTTTTTTATTAAATATCTTTTGAAGACGAGTAAGATTTTTAAATCCTCTATCTATGGCTATATCAAAGAAATGCTTTATAAACCTCTTTCGCCTCAGATCTGACAAAAGATCCTCGGAATAATTCAAAGCATTCTTATACCAGATTGTGCCATCTCCATGCTTTTTACAAAATTCGCACATCTATCTACCTCAAACTCTTAATATTGTCTTAAATTAGGAAATCCAATGTCTACCTAATAAAATTAGAGCTTTCAACTCTAAAGCCAAATTTCTAAATTTAACCTTTATGATGTATAATTAGAATGTTTAGGATAAAAAATCTCTACAGACTTATTCAATTGTAGTAGATTTGCAGTCATAATATGTAGTCGATATTACTTATGATAAAAGCTATATTTAAAAAAAACCTCTCGATTAACATTATCAATATTCTTATCTTATTAGCTATATTTTTTGCATTATTAATTTTCCTTAAAGAACTCTTGACGCATTTTTATAAGAGTGATTACAGAAGGAACTTAACACCTTCCAATCAAAAACAGCAAGTTACTCTAAATATTAATGACTATGAAACGATATTAAAAAATAATCCCTTTGGTATTCAAGAATTAACCCTTAGGCTAATAACTTCCACAGAAAATAGAGAGATTCCTACTGCTGATATCAAACTCGTTGGGACTGTTGCTGGAGACGATAGATATGCTTATGCTATTTTTCAAAGCAGAGAGAATTTTCAAGAAACTTTCAAATTAGGAGAAAAGGTATTTGATTACGGTATCCTTAAAAAGGTTGAAAAGAATAAAGCCATTTTAAAAAATGATTCAAAACTAATAGAGATACCCTTGCAAGAAATAATTAAAATCGATAATGTCTCAAATCTTCCCCATACAACACAATCTACCACCATAGCAAAAAGCTTAACAGGTGGAACTTTTTTAGTGGACAAAAAGAAAATTATACAAGCCATTGACAATCCTAATGAATTATTAACAGATGCTCGTCTTCATCCAAATTTTATTGATGGTAGGCAAGAGGGTTTTATCTTAAGGGAGGTTAGAAATAACGGAATTTATCACAATCTTGGGCTACAAAATGGTGATATCTTATTGAAAATTAATGACTATAGTATTACCAATCCTGAAAGTGCTCTGCAAGCCTTTTATTCTTTGAGAGGTCTTGAAACAATTAGAGTAGATATTATTAGAGATGGAACGAGAAGGACCTTAACATATATTGTTAAATGAGGATTCCATATGAGGAGAGAGATTTATTTAAATCTGCTAATAATTGTTCTTTTAATATTTAGTTTTATGAGTGGAATTTACGCTGGTTATGCGGTAGCAACTAGTAAAGAGGAATTTATTAAAGATCAGAAGGTAGCTTTCAATTTTGTTGATGTAGATCTGCCTGCAATAGCAAAATTTATAAGCGATATAACCAAAAAAAATTTTATCTATGACGAAAGAGTTAAAGGCAAAGTCACTATAATAACTCCTTCTAAGCTCAGCATCGAAGATGCCTTCAATCTATTTACATCTGTTTTAGAACTTAAAGGATTTACCCTTATTCCAGCTGGAGTTGATGCTTATAAAATCATACCTTCCTCAGAAGTTCGGCAAAAAAGCGTCGAATTAGGAAAAGACAGACAGTCAGTTAATGAGAGCTTTATAGCTCGTCTGATACCACTCGAAAATATCTCATCTGATGATGCTTTGAAGTTCATACAGCCCCTTATATCGAAGGATGGTCATGCCTCTTCTTTTGGACCAGGGAATCTTATCTTAGTCATCGACTCAGGGCTAAATATTGAAAAAATTCAATCAATCATTAACCAAATCGATCAACCGAGGGTAATAGAAGGTCCTGAAATTGTTTTTCTAAAACATGCTTCCGCCGATTCAGTTGCCAAGATTATCAATGAGGGAATGCGCAAGGGGCGTCCACCTATTCAGCCTATAGGTGTCGATGAACCAAGGGCAGTGGCTGATCAAAGACTTAATGCAGTAATTCTTTTTGGAGATAAAGGGTCAAGACAGGCTATGAAATCTTTAATCAACCTTTTGGATATCAAAGCTCCAGATACCTTAGGTAGAATCAATATATACTTTTTAGAAAATGCTGATGCTACAGAACTTGCAAAGGTCCTTGACAGCGTTTTAAAGGGAGCCCAAACTCTACGACAGCCAGTTACAGGGACTGCTCCCACTGTCACCCCCTTTGAAGCTATAGGAGGGATTTCTATAACAGCAGATAAGGCATCAAATGCGCTGATTATCGTTGCTTCTCCAACAGATTATCAAAGCCTTGTCCAGATTATCAAACAGTTAGATAAAAAGAGGCGTCAAGTTTATGTAGAAGCAATGATTGTAGAGGCTTCGATTGATAACCTAAGGGAATTAGGGGCTAAATGGAGGATGACAGTAAAACATAAGGGCGAACCAATAATGTTGGGTGGATTTGGCTCTATAACAGCTGATTCCATTCAAAATATAATTCAGGGACTTGAGGGGGTGACCTTTGGTGGATTAGGTAATTTCCTCAAAGATATCCCAATAACCATCATAGAGCCTAATGGTAATATTAGGACTACAAATATAACAATTCCTGGTTTTGCTGCACTTTTTAACCTTAATGAATTTAGAGATGCTATAAACGTTCTTTCAACCCCCCAAATCTTAACATCAGATAACAAAGAGGCAGAAATAGTCGTTGGTGAGAATGTTCCTTTTATTTCTAAAAGGGAGAGAGATGCAACAGCAGCTAATATAGTTTTAAGTTCTATAGAAAGAAAAGATGTAGGGATAACCCTTAAGCTTACACCACAAATTACAGAAGGAGATTATGTAAAACTCGATATATATCAAGAAATTTCTTCCCTCAAACAAGCATCTGAAAGTATTCTGATTAATGTTGGACCGACTACAACTAAGCGTTCAACCAAAACCTCAGTAGTAGTAAAAGATGGTCAGACCGTTGTAATAGGTGGTCTAATGCAAGAAAAGGAGGAAGTAAGC
>JAOAEO010000139.1 GCA_026416735.1 Thermodesulfovibrionales bacterium | reverse complement strand
CATAACACCTATCTGATATAATATAATAGTTTTCTTTTTTTGCTTTATTTATAGTAAGGTACAATTCATTCCTAGCCGCCAGAATCAACATGAGTTCTGTCATAACATCAATAGAACCCATATTATCGAGCAACAGCTTTTTTATAGACAATTCGATCAATGATATACTTGATGAAATGGAAATGGTTTATTTACATGACAATAAGCCCTGGATTATCGGTTACAGCGGAGGTAAAGATTCAACAGCTGTTTGCCAACTGGTGTTCAATATGTTACTTCGTCTGCCGGAAGAAAAGAGAACTAAGCCAGTACACGTTGTCTCATCCGATACTATGGTTGAAAATCCAATCGTCATTGATTACCTTAGAGAAATGTCTGCAATGATTGGTGAAAGTGCAAAAGAACAAAAATTGAATTTATATTCTCATATGGTGTATCCCCGTATAGAAGATACTTTTTGGACTTTGGTCATTGGCTTAGGGTACCCGACCCCAGAACCTCCGGGATTCAGGTGGTGTACAGATAGGCTAAAAATCCACCCATCTAATAAATTTATTAGGGATAAGGTGGAGAATGAAGGTGAAGTAATAGTACTTTTAGGAGTAAGGAAGGCTGAAAGTGCGGCTAGAGCGAGAAGAATTGAAGGGAGAAAGATAGTTGGTAAATTGTTGAATAAGCACGAAGTAATTGAAGGAGCATATGTTTATAACCCAATTACTGAACTTACAACAGATGATGTTTGGAGCCTCCTTCTAAATAATAACAATGGGATTTCTCCTTGGGGTTCTGATAATAACTTTCTTCTATCACTTTACAAAAATGAGGATGGAGGAGAGTGCCCTTTTACAATTACTGAGACTAAAAAAGAAAAAGATACTCCTACATGCGGAAATACTCGCTTTGGATGTTGGGTTTGTACCATGGTAAAGGAAGATAGGTCATTAAAAGGCTTTATAGAAAGTGGGGAACGATGGCTCCTTCCTCTGCGTGAATTCCGGGATTGGTTGCTAAGAGAAAGAAATAATCCTGAGCTGCGAGACGATAAACGCAGGGATGGCAGCGTTTATGAGAAGGGGGATGGAAGTCGTGGATTTGGTCCATTCACTCTTGAAGGAAGAAGAGTTATCTTGGAAAAATTATTGGATACAGAAAAAAAGGTGGGCGTAGAGTTAATCACACTTGATGAACTTAGAAAGATAGATGAGATATGGGATAACGAAGGTGATCTCTCAAGGAGAACACTTGTTGAAACATATAAAAGAATAAAGGGTGAGGAACTTCCTTGGGACAAATTTAAAAAGCCTTTATATGAGGATGATGTTTTAGATGAATTAAGACGTTATTGCGATAAACATCAAGTCCAGTTTGAATTTATTAGTAAATTAATTATATCTGTTAATCAAAACAAGTTTGTTACCCGAAAGCCTGTTTTAAAAGAAGCTTTCGAGAAAATATTAAATGGCAATTGGTTGCATCATATCAATATAAAAGAAGGTTTTAAAAATGATAATTAATAAAATTGGCTTATGTAATTTTGGGTCTTTTGAAGGAGAAGTACAACTTGATATTTCAATTAGTAATCCTGAAAAGAATGTTATTCTTATTGGTGGAAAGAATGGGGCAGGAAAAACTACCTTATTTACTGCTATTAAGTTGGGGCTCTATGGCCCTATTGCTCTCGGATATGACACTACCAGTTCAAGCTACTACAGGCGTGTTAAAAGGTTAATAAACAAAAATTCTCTTAGCAAGAAAGATGTAAATACGTATGTCTTATTAGATTTTAAACTAGAAGAAGAAAGAGAATTAGCTAACTATATTTTAACAAGGCAATGGAGATATGAGGATCAAAAACTTATAGAAAGCTTTAAAGTTGAGAGGAATGGCAAGATCCTATCAGAAGAAGAAATTGAAAGCTTTGAAAATTATATTAAGTCACTAATTCCGCCACAATTGTTTGATCTTTTTTTCTTTGACGGTGAAAAAATAAGTGACTTTTTCCTTGAGGGAAATACTTCAAAGAATTTAAAGGAAGCGCTTTTGCTCTTGTGCGGATATGACACCTTTGATATAATGGCCAGCAATTTTAAGAGGATTTTACATAAAGGAAATGATGAGCTTCTGGATGATGAAGAAAAAAAGGTGTCCGAATTACTGGGGGAAAAAGAAAGGATACAAAACTCTATAGAGTTTGAGAATACCAGGCTCGTGCAGATAGATAATGAAATAAACAATCTTGACGAAAAACAGCAGCAACTAGAAAAAGAGTTCAGAAATGCGGGAGGACTCTTAGCTCAAGAAATCGCCAAGTTGAGAAATGATATTTTGAAGGAAGAAAAATTTAGAGAAGAGAAGAATGAATGGCTCAAGGAATTTGCAAACGACAGTTTACCGTTTATTATTGCAAATACCCTTGTTAAGGATGTAAAGCAGCAGATAAATAGGGAGAGAGGATACCAGAAATATAGAACCATAAAAGAGTCTTTGAATAACGAATTCTTAAAGCAAGTAATCTCTGAGGAGATTACTAATGCTCAAATAAGAATCATTGATTCAAATAATCAAAACTATGCAGATACTTTTTCGGACATTTTGGCAAGACATATAGACAGTAAAATAAAACCGGATTTTGATGTGGAAAATTTTGAGCCCATGCATTATCTTTCTCATGATGAAGAGAATGACCTACTTGATATTATTCGAACAATTGAAGGTCAAAGTGCAGATCAAGTCAAAAAATGTAAAGAAGAAATATCAAAATCAATAAGTAAGGCACAGAAGCTCAGAAAGAGATTGGAAACAAGTGAAAAGAATAACGATGTTCTTTTGAATTATACTAATGACCTCCACCAGATAAAAGAGCAAATTGGTAAGCTGATGGTAGAAAAGGGCAAGGTAGAGGTCTATATAGACAATCTGAATAAGCACTTATCGGATTTAGAAGTCAAATTAAAAAAAGCTGAAGAGGGCTTAAAGAAGGCAAGAAAAGACAAATCAGTGTTTGCATTATGTAAGACTTCCCATAGTCTGCTAATGGAGTTCATACCAGTATTGATTGAGAGAAAACTAGATAGTGTAAAAGAAAAATTCATATTTATGTTCAAGCAGTTAATAGCAAAGCATGATTATATTCAAGGTATTGATATTGATAAAGACTTTAATGTCACATTATACCGGCAAAGCTTGACTTCAATTAGTATGCTAGACAACATGATAGCCAAGATTGGTGTTGAATCATTTACCAACCAGATGGGTGATTTATGTGTTAAGCACCTGATGAACAAACTTGATATCTCCAAAAAAAGTGAGTTGGAGAAGGCTTTAAGCGAGTGCAAAGAAAACTGTATAATTGAACTTCCTGTAAAGGTTGACATTAATGGATTTTCAAAGGGTGAACAGCAGATATATATTATGTCCCTATATTGGGCATTAATTAAAATGTCAAACAATAATATCCCCTTTGTAATTGATACCCCATACGCAAGGATAGATAGTGTTCATAGGGAGAGGATAACAACTAAGTTTTTCCCAAG
>JAOAEO010000138.1:1152-3573 GCA_026416735.1 Thermodesulfovibrionales bacterium | reverse complement strand
TGTATACTCCTTCAAGTATAAAGACAACCATCTCAACAACCTCCCTTTGATAAGATTAAGAGTTAAATCGATAAGAGTCAAAGGATAGTTGTTTTTTGTCAATCATGGGAAACAATACTTTTTAGAGAGATTATTTTTAGAGAAGGTGGGGTTAAAATGGTATTGACATAGAATTAGCTCTCTGGTAAAATAGTTAGGTTTTACTCTGGATATTGGTTTTTTAGGTAATAAGTAGTGAGCTTTGAAAGATTCAATAAGTTATTATGGAGGAGCAGTGCCTACTATTTCTCAGTTAATTAAGAATGGGCGTAAAAAAGTCGAGAGGAGGACTAAAAGCCCAGCATTAAAAGGGTGTTCTCAGAAGAGAGGGGTTTGTGTAAGAGTTTATACAACAACACCTAAAAAACCTAATTCTGCCTTAAGGAAGGTTGCGAGGGTTAGGTTGACAAATGGTATGGAGGTAACGGCATACATACCGGGTGTTGGACATAATTTACAAGAACACTCGATTGTATTAATAAGAGGTGGAAGAGTAAAGGATTTACCCGGTGTAAGATACCATATTCTAAGAGGAACTTTAGACTGCGCTGGTGTTGCAAATAGAAGACAAGGGCGATCAAAATACGGTACTAAGAGACCCAAATAACTATAATTACTAATGACAGCCCTCTCCTTTTTGGGCTGTTTTATTTTAGAAGGAGTAAGATGGCAAGAAGAAGAGAAGCACAAAAAAGGGATGTATTGCCCGATCCAAAGTATAATAGCAAATTAGTCAGTAGGTTTATAAATGTCATATTAAAGAATGGTAAAAGGTCTATTGCTGAAAAGATCTGTTATGGAGCCTTCGATATTTTAAGAGAAAAGACAGGTATGGACCCTTTAAAGGTTTTTAAAACTGCAATAGAAAATTCTAAACCTTTATTAGAAGTTAGACCGAGAAGGGTAGGAGGTGCTACTTATCAAGTACCTGTTGAAGTTAGACCTAATAGAAGATTAGCTTTAGCTTTTAGGTGGATTATTGAGTTTGCAAGGAAAAGGAAAGAGAAGACGATGGCTGAAAGACTAGCAGCAGAGCTCTTAGATGCTTATAATAATACGGGTTCTACCATTAAAAAGAGAGAGGATACCCATAAGATGGCTGAAGCCAATAGGGCTTTTGCACATTATAGATGGTAAAGTTATATTTTTATGTCGAGATTTTCATTAGATAGAGTTAGAAACATAGGAATAATGGCGCATATAGATGCTGGTAAGACTACAACTACTGAAAGAATTCTATATTATACAGGCGTCACTTATAAGATGGGAGAAGTCCATGAAGGTACTGCTGTGATGGATTGGATGCCTCAAGAACAAGAGAGGGGTATAACGATAACCTCAGCTGCTACGACTTGTATATGGGCAAACCATCAAATTAATATTATTGATACCCCAGGACATGTGGATTTCACCATTGAGGTGGAGAGGTCTTTGAGAGTTCTTGATGGTGCTATAGCTATATTTGATGCAGTAGCCGGAGTTGAACCTCAATCAGAGACAGTCTGGAGACAGGCTATGAGATATAGGGTGCCAACTATTGCTTTCATAAATAAGATGGATAGAGTAGGTGCTGATTTCTTCATGTCAGTCAATAGCATGATTGAGAGGTTGGGTGCTCGTCCTATTATAATTCAAATTCCCTTAGGCAGTGAGGAGAATTTTAGAGGTTGCATAGATATCATTAAAATGAGAGCTTATATCTTACGATGATGAAACATTGGGAGCAAAGTTTATAGAGGAAGAAATACCTGATGAATATCTCGAGATTGTAAAAGAATATAGAGAAAAGGTGATATTAGAATTAGCAGATATTGACGACCTCATATTAGAGAAGTACCTATCGGGGGATGAAATAAAGATAGAAGAGATTAAAAATGCTTTAAGGAGAGGGACAATAAATATGTCTTTCACCCCTGTCCTTTGTGGTTCAGCTTTTAGGAATAAGGGTATACAATTGCTTCTTGATGCAATAGTTGAATATCTCCCCTCTCCTTTAGATAGACCACCTGTGAAAGCTAAAAGATTGAAAGACGGGATAGAAATCGGAATAGTTGCAGATGATAATGAACCATTCTCTGCGTTAGCTTTTAAGATCATGACCGATCCTTATGTGGGGCAATTGACTTTTATCAGAGTATATTCTGGCGCTTTAATGGCAGGTTCTTATGTTTATAACTCTACTAAAGGAAATAAAGAGCGAGTTGGTAGATTGTTAAGAATGCACGCTAATAAGCGGGAAGATATAAAGGAAGTAAGAGCAGGCGATATAGCCGCCGTAGTAGGTCTAAAATACACGCTAACTGGTGATACGCTTTGTTCTGAAGTAGACCCCATTTTGCTTGAGTCAATTGAATTCCCTGAACCTGTGATCTCCGTTGCTAT
>JAOAEO010000138.1:0-1144 GCA_026416735.1 Thermodesulfovibrionales bacterium | reverse complement strand
GTGATACGCTTTGTTCTGAAGTAGACCCCATTTTGCTTGAGTCAATTGAATTCCCTGAACCTGTGATCTCCGTTGCTATTGAGCCTAAAACAAAAGCAGATCAAGAAAAATTGTCTATTGCTCTCTCAAAGCTTGCCTTGGAGGATCCCTCCTTGAAGATCTCTTATAATGAAGAAACAGGGCAGACTCTTATCTCTGGGATGGGTGAGCTCCATCTGGAAATAATAACTGATAGGCTACAGAGAGAGTTTAAGGTTGGTGTTAATGTGGGTAAGCCTCAAGTTGCCTACAAAGAGACGATTAAAGGATCTGCTAAAGTTGAAGGTAAATATGTTCGACAGTCAGGAGGAAGAGGGCAATATGGACATGTATGGATTGAGATAACTCCATTGGAAAGGGGTAAGGGTTTCGAGTTTGTTAATAAGATCGTGGGTGGTGTAATTCCTAAGGAATATATTCCTGCTATAGAAAAGGGTATAAAAGAGGCAATGGATGGCGGTGTAATGATGGGCTATCCAGTTGTCGATGTTAAGGTTACTTTAGTTGATGGTTCTTATCATGAAGTAGATTCATCAGAGATGGCTTTTAAGGTGGCTGCTTCAATGGCTTTTAAGGAAGGAGCGAAAAAGGCTCAATTGGTTCTCCTTGAGCCCATAATGGACGTAGAAGTTGTTACTCCTGAAGAATATATGGGTGAGGTTATCGGTGATTTGAGCTCAAGAAGGGGCAAGATTTTATCTATAACTAAAAGAGGCAATACCCAAATAATAAAGGCAAAAGTACCTTTGTCAGAGATGTTTGGTTATTCTACTGATTTAAGATCGGTATCTCAGGGAAGAGCTACTTTTACAATGCAGTTTTTTAATTATGACGAAGTTCCTAAAAATATAATTGAGGAGCTTAAGAAGAAATTTTTCGTTTATAGTTAATGTCTCTAAAGTAAGAAGAAAAATTGGAATATAAACGAAATTTAGCTTTTTAAGGAGGGTGTATGGCCAAGGCCAAATTTGAGAGGGTGAAGCCGCATGTTAATGTAGGGACGATAGGGCATGTAGATCATGGCAAGACGACATTGACGGCAGCGATAACCAAGGTATTGGAGATGAAGGGTTTAGCGCAATTTAGGGCTTATGATAGTATAGAC
>JAOAEO010000137.1 GCA_026416735.1 Thermodesulfovibrionales bacterium | reverse complement strand
CTCTGCAGCCCTCCACATATCTGACATTCCCTATAATGGACCTATTGGAGCAGTTCGGATTGGCTTAAAGGATGGCAAATTGATTGCTAATCCGAATTTAATTGAGAGCAACGACCTTAAACTAAACATAGTCGTTGCTGGCACTGAGGATTCAATCATTATGGTGGAAGGTTTTGGCTTGGAAGCCTCTGAAGATGAACTGCTTCAAGCTATGCACTATAGTCTGCCCGAAATAAAAAAAGCTATAGATATCCAAAAGGAGCTCAAAACTATTGTTGGCAAGAAAAAGAGAGAAATTGTTCCTATAGTTGAGAACTATGAACTAAAGGAAGACTTAATTACCTTTATATCAAATGAAATTCAAGAGGCAATTAGAATTCCTGACAAACAAAGACGACAGAACGCTATAAACAACATTTTAAATGAGGCATTGGAACACTTCAACACTACTGATTATAGAATTAAATACTCCTTCGAATCAGAAGAGACTCTGAAAAGAGAAATCACTAACATATTTGCTGATTACGAAAAAGAAATTGTCAGAAATATGATTATTAAAGAAAACAAAAGAGTAGATGGCAGAAGACCTGATGAGATAAGAAAAATAGACTGTTATACTGGCATCCTCCCAAGAGCTCATGGTTCAGCTCTATTTATTAGAGGTGAAACGCAGGCCTTAACTGTCACCACTCTTGGGACATCGACTGATGAACAAAAGATCGAATCTCTCGATGGAGAGATTTATAAGACCTTTATGCTTCACTATAATTTCCCTCCTTTTAGCGTTGGAGAAGTAAGACCTCTACGTTCTCCGGGGAGGAGAGAAATTGGCCATGGGTCTCTTGCTGAAAAGGCATTAAAATGCGTAATTCCACCTAAAGAAGTCTTCCCCTATACGATAAGGGTTGTCTCCGATATACTTGAATCCAATGGTTCCTCATCCATGGCGACCGTTTGTGGAGCAAGTCTTTCGTTAATGGAAGCAGGCGTTCCAATAACTGCACCTGTTGCTGGTATCGCAATGGGATTAATAAAGACCGATGAAAAAGTTATAATTCTCTCAGATATTTTAGGGTTAGAAGACCATCTCGGAGATATGGACTTTAAAGTAGCAGGTACAGAGAAAGGTATTACAGCCTTCCAGTTGGATGCCAAGATTGCAGGTATACCCTTAGAAATATTGAAAGAAGCTCTTCAAATGGCTAAAGTTGGTAGGCTTCATATACTTCAAAAGATGAAAGAGACATTGCCAGAACCTAAAGATAAACTCTCTCCTTATGCCCCACGAATTTTTTCAATGAAAATAAAACAAGACAAGATCAAAGATGTTATAGGAACAGGTGGAAAAGTTATAAGGAGTATAATTGACCAGACAGGGGTTAAAATTGATATAGAAGATTCTGGGGTCATAAATATCGCTTCTTCTAATGAAGAATCAGCCTTAAAGGCGATTGAAATTATAAAAGGGATAGTAGAGGAAGCAGAAGTCGGGAAGATTTATACAGGCAAGGTTAAAAGGATAGTCGATTTCGGTGCTTTTGTAGAGATACTTCCTGGAGTAGAAGGTCTTCTACACATATCTCAAATTTCCGATAAGAGAATTTCAAAGGTTACAGATGCTGTGAGAGTCGGAGATGAAATTTTAGTTAAAGTGATTGAAATAGATGGCCAAGGGAAAATAAAGCTCAGCCGTAAAGAGGCTTTAAAAAAGCGTTGAACTAAACAATTCAATAAGAGATGTTTTTACCCTTCTTGTGATCTTGAATTAACAGCATTTGACCTTTTTAAAATTCTGTACCATATGTATTATAGCATAACAGTCAACTTTATCTATTCTTTGATAAAACAAAAATCAAAGGAAGAATAAATGAACTATGTTTATAAAGAGATATCTCGATAACGGTATACCCGTAGTTATGGAACAATTAAAAAATTTCCGTTCTGTAATGGTCGGCATATGGGTGAGAGTAGGTTCAAGAAATGAGGAAAACAGTAAAAATGGCATTTCACACTTCGTTGAGCATATGTTTTTCAAAGGTACCAAGAAAAGAACAGCTACAGACATATCTATCGATATCGATTCCATGGCAGGTGAATTAAATGGTTTTACTTCGCGAGAAAATACTGTATTCTATGTCAAGGTTTTAGATGAATTTGTTTATAGAGGGATAGAATTATTAAGCGATATCTTTTTACACTCCACTTTTCCTGAAAGTGAGATCGAAAAAGAAAAGGGAGTAATAAAAGAGGAAATCAAACTTGTCGAAGATACACCTGATGACTACATACATGATCTATTCAGTAAAACAATTTGGGGTGAAGACGGGCTCGGTCAACCAGTTTTAGGTAGAAAAGAGACTATCAAGACCTTTACGAGGGAAGATCTAATTAATCATATAAAAAAGTATTATGGTACTTCAGACACTGTCATTGCCTGTGCAGGTAATTTCAATCCTGACAAAATGGTATCCCTTCTAAATGAGCTTTTTGGTTCTTTAAGAAGGGGATCAAAACCAGAGCTGTCACACCAAGCTTTTCTAAAAGGAAAAGTAACAGCTCTTCAAAAAGATCTTTCAGAAGTCCATATATGTCTTGGGGTGGAAGGGTTGCCCTTTGCTTCTCCTGAAAGATATACCCTCGCGTTGCTAAACACCATTTTAGGAGCGAGTGTTAGTTCTCGACTTTTTCAAGAAATTAGAGAAAAAAAAGGCTATGCCTATTCTATTTACTCCTTTGTTAACTCATATATTGACACAGGTTATTGGGCAATCTACGCTGGAGTCAGTAAAAAAAGGGCTTTGACAGTCACTAAATTGATAATCGATGAGTTACTAAATTTTCCTACTACTTTAACTGAAGCAGAATTAAGGAGAGCTAAAGACCAGTTAAAGGGCAATATAGTTCTTAGCTTAGAATCTACCAGCAATAGAATGCAAAGTATAGCAAGGCAAGAGATCTATTTTAAGAAGTATTTCACCATTCAAGAAATATTAACAGAAATTGAGAAAGTAACTTTAAAACAAGCAAAACATTTAGCATCAGAACTTCTTAGTCTAAACAAAATTAGTTTAGCTCTACTTGGGGCCGTCCAAAAAGAGGAATTTGAGGAACTATTATAGTTTTACAGTTTCTTGATTACCCTAACGATAGAAGTTTTAAAATTTAAAAAAATCTCCTTCTCTGCTTCTTTTCAACATTTAAAAAGACTGAAAAATACATCTTTACCTCTAAATAGACTTTTTATCACCGTTAATCTTTTTTCCCCCTCAATATTTGCTACTTTATCAGTCTTAAGAAAAAACTCTGCCTTATGTCTTTTAATTTCTCAAATCAGGGTATGCTTTTATACCGCCAATTCTGCACACCTTAGCCTTACTTTCTGTAAAATACAAATTTTTCTTTATCTACATATATCCTTAAGAAGAGCTCCCCTATATGCTTTATTACCTTTCCTGCTAATCCATAGAGAAGCCAGCTTATGG
Organism: Thermodesulfovibrionales bacterium; assembly: GCA_026416735.1. Taxonomy (GTDB): domain Bacteria; phylum Nitrospirota; class Thermodesulfovibrionia; order Thermodesulfovibrionales; family Dissulfurispiraceae; genus DYHD01. Next base: position 117 of record JAOAEO010000137.1, on the reverse strand, counting down.
GTAGTTTAAAATCTTCTGTGTAAAAATTTGAAGAGCGAAAACATCATTTTAAATTAAAAATAAAAAAGAAGGATATACCTACAGAAGTATAAGAACTGACTAAATTAACCCTAAACA
>JAOAEO010000136.1 GCA_026416735.1 Thermodesulfovibrionales bacterium | reverse complement strand
CCCATATATCGATCTTTATGCGAGTTTCAAAGATCCTCAAACAGCGGCTGCACTCGGTAAAAAAGAATATCCCTTCATGGCATATGGTCCCCTCTCGCCATTATCAATATCGGGCAAGCCGATCTTCTTCATAGCATTAGAGTATTTTGAGGAGTTTCCAAAGGCAAATAGCTTGTCTTCAGGAGGATAGTCATTATTTTTTCCAATCATATAAATTAAAGAAATCTTTCATAAACTATAAATAAATAAGTAGCGCAATTATCAAAATGATAAGGTGTGCTCGATGGTTCTAGTCGAGGGGGACAGGAATAAACTTTTAGGATATCTTCATAAAACCGAAGGTGCGACAACTCTTGATACATTGAACAACCGGAAAATCATACAGAAGAAAGTATATTTATTGCAAGAGCTTGGGCTAAAACTGAATTACTACTTTGGTTGGTATGTATATGGGCCATACTCCCCCGAGCTTACTCGAAGTTTGTTTGAAAAAAGGGCACTATTGGAGGGCGAAGATCCTTCTAGGATCGAACTAACAAAAGAAGAACTAGAACTCATTAACAAACTAAATTCTATGATTAAAGAGGTCGATCCTAATCGCCTCGACTATTGGCTAGAACTTTTGGCTTCTCTAGCCTACTTAAAATCAAAGGAAGAACTCCAGAATAGAAAGCCGTCCAAGTTCAAAGATGATGATATAGATAAGTGTTTGAAAATACTCAAAAAATTCAATCTCGTAGGGTAAGGTCTTTTGCCTTCTAAAGACATTTATGATCCTATACATGGCTATATACATCTTTCTGATGAAGAGGTTAAAATGCTAGACCATCCTGCAGTTCAGCGCCTTAGAAGAATTCGCCAATTAGGTCTTGCTAATATGGTATATCCTGGAGCAGAACATACGCGATTTTCTCATTCACTTGGGGCAATGCACATCATAACTAAAATGTGCGAAAAATTAAGCCTTAGAGATAGTCAGAAAAAACTTCTGCGTATGGCAGCCCTCCTCCATGATGTAGGGCATTATCCGCTGTCTCACCATTTGGAAGAAGTTATGAGAGGATACGACGAAAAAGAGGCATCTCATGAAAAATTTAGTGAAGAGGTCATTAAAAAGACCGATCTATCTAAATTGTTAAATAATAACCTAGAAAGTGATGTAATTTGTAAAATCATCACTGGAAGATATGACGGATCGGACTCCATTGTTTTAAACAATTTAATAACCTCAGAATTGGATGCCGATAGAATTGACTATCTAATGAGGGATTCTTATTATACGGGCATTGCTTATGGAAAATTTGATTTCGATAGAATTCTGTATACTATGAAACTTCTAGGTGAAAAAATAAAATTGAAAAGTGGTAAAGAGATTGAGGGTCCTAGGATAGTAATTGCTGATAAGGCGATTTTTGCATTAGAAAATTACATGCTTGCTAGATTGCATATGTACGAAACTATTTATACACATAAAAGCATCAGAGGTTTTGCGATAATTTTTGCAGAGCTTTATCGTCAGATTGCAGAAGAAAGTGATGTGCTACCGAATTTTCAAGAGCTTAAGGAAATGGATCTCGATAAGTTTTATTGTTTTGACGATAATTACGTTTTATCTACTATAATGAGATATCAATTTAAAGACGATGATTTTAAAAAATTGCAAGATATGCTGAAACACAGAATTCCTTTAAAGATGATATGGCAGGAGCGCAAACCTAAGAAATCCGACGAGGCGTCTGCTAAGTGGCACATACTTAGAAAAATATATAAAAATAAGAGAGCTTTTTGTAATGAAAATAATTTATCGCCCTATTCAGTTTTCATTGATAGACCTTCTGTAATGGCATCCAAATACGAACCATACATTGAAATATATGAAGAGAAAACCCCAGAAGACTACGAAGAAGCAATTCATATATACTATAAGGATGAAACAGTAGAACCACTAGTTTCTGTAAAAAACTCAATAGTTCACGATTTGAGCAAATTTAATTTAGACATCTTACGACTTTATACCATTCCTGAAAAAGCTTCGGTTGTAAAAGAAATTTTAGAAAGAGAATTAAGCCAATATAAATAATGGCAGCACCTTAAATTTTGACCGTACTGGGTTATTTTTATTCGTGACCTTAATAATCATTCAAATATATTCAAGTCTGTATAGACACTTAGCCTTTACTCCTCCGCTCGAGTTCGCCAAATTAAAAACGTACTCGATCTTTCTACCTTCGCCTCGGCTTATCGGATATTTTTTATAGATGTCTTTTTAAAGCCACACACCAAAGTCCTGCTTCCACTTATGCCTACTTCTCTTCCTCCATGTCTCGAACGCTTGCTCTTCAGCCTTTTCATAGTCTTCAGGGGTGCAACTATTGACCCTACAGAAATGATCGATGAGATCCTGAGGGGTCAGTCCTTCCTCCTTTAGCCTCGATAGACCTTCTTGCGTGTGCAACCAAAAGCCGACGTGCTTAATCTTATGGCACAGAGCGCATAAATGATGAATTGCTACAAGTCTTTGAATATGATTTGCGTCATCGTATTCCCAAAATTCATGAGCTTCAAGCCTTAAATTTTCCTTCCCGCAGATCCAACAACGCCTCCCCTCGCGCTTGAAAAGTTCCCTCTTTATTTCTTTCCATCGTTCTTCTTTCTTATTCTTTTTTAATATCTGATAAACCGAAGAAAACCAGACTGTTGATGGTACAAGCTCTATCTTAAGTTTGAAATCATCCGCTTTCAAGCGCAAACACCTTTTTTATTTCAGCATCCCCTCTATTTCCTCCAGCTTCTCTGCTACCTTCCTCCCCTTTTCCGTGAGAGAGATCAGCCTCCTGCGGGGAAATTCATTCTCGAGCTCTTCCTGGATAAGACCCATTTCTTTCAGACGCCTTGCATTATTGTAAACAGTTTGGTTACTCAATTCAGATTTTTCTCGGAGTTCGAGCAGTGATAATTTGCCGTACTTAAGAAGCGTAATGAGTAAAACACCTGCTTCGTCAACTATTATTTTCCTTTGCATTCCGTTCACTGTATATTGATATGTAGATAATAGATTTTTAATTATATTCATCGATATCTGCATTTTAGATAGTAGAAATATTTATATAATATCTGATATCTAAAATATAGATAGCAGAATATAGGGAGTTGGTTGATGTGAGAAAAGTTGGAAGACCTGGAATCGAGGGGCAGAAGCTCCTCGTAAAGATCCCGAAGGACCTCCTGGCGCAGGTGGACGAAGCCTGGCCCAAGTGCCACTGCATTTCGAGGACGGACTTCATCCGCCGAGCCCTGTGGGAAAAGGTCCAGAGGGTCAAGCTCCTGAGCGAGAAGTTCGAGGAGGCGGCGGCGCCGTGTTCTTGAAGATAGCGAAGTCGAACGGCGAGGTCAAGAAGTGCGAGCTTCGAAAGGACCTGAGGTACGGCAGGGGCAGGAAGATACCGTACGAGGAAGCCGTCAAGATTGTCCAGCGCAGCCCGAGAGCCCGCTTGTTGGTCTCGGTGAACATGAACGGCTTCGAGTTCTGCACGTGGGAGGTGCCGTGATTGCCCGTCCAGATAGCCTCCTGGCAGGACTTCAAGGAGCTGACGGAGTTCTGCAGGGTCAAGCT
>JAOAEO010000135.1 GCA_026416735.1 Thermodesulfovibrionales bacterium | reverse complement strand
AGGGAATCAGTTAAAAGGCTACTTGAAGCATTAAAGGTGAGAATGCCGAAGGCTCCAACCCATAGAGGAATAAAAATAACCACTAAGAGAAAACTCACATCACATAGAAAAATTGAATAACTTTAATAAGTCATAACAATAAAGTCATCTTTTTTATAGGGGAACATCCGTTAGAACAAGAGAGAATACACCGTCTTTTTCAATACCTAAGATAGGCTCTTACAATATCTCATCAACAATTATTCAATTGGCATACTTTGAATCCAATCTTTTAAACAAAAAGATAATGATAATATTGACAATACTGTTCTATGGTTTTATTATAGTTTAATTATGGATGAATTCCCCTTTTATGAACTTACAAGAAAAAATATTCAGTCACTTGAAGCATACATAGCTAAAGATATACCCTGCCGTATTAAGCTTGACGCTAACGAGAGTCCCTATTGCCCTATCTCAATAGATTCCATTTCGTCTATGAAGGAATTTTTTTTATCCCTTAATAGATACCCCGATCCAGAAGCAAAAGAGCTTAAGAAATTGCTATCAAAGAATCTTAATATAGCCCCTGAAAATCTCCTTTTAGGTAATGGTTCTGATGAGATAATCTGTTATCTTATAACGACCTTTGGAGGTCCGATACTTTATCCTTCCCCGACCTTTGTGATGTATGCCATTGCATCTCAAGCATCTGGACAAAAGCATAGGGCAATTCCTTTAGATGAACACTTTGATCTCGACATTGACAAGATCCTTAAAACTATAAAAAAAGAAAAACCGAAGCTGATCTTCTTGAGTTCACCTAATAACCCTACCGGTAATTGTTTTTCGACTGAAAAAATTTTAAAAATCATTGAAAGCTCTAAGAATATTGTGGTCATCGATGAAGCCTATCAACCTTTCTCCAGCAAGAGGGGGTTTTTACCCCTTTTAAAGGATTATCCTAACCTCGCCATCCTTAGAACCTTCAGTAAAATTGGGTTAGCAGCGATAAGGACTGGGTTCTTAATTGGCCATGAGAACTTAATCCGGGAGGTCAACAAAGTTAGATTGCCCTATAATATTGGAAGCCTTCCTCAAGCAATAGCGATTGAAGCTATCAGAAACAAAAAAGTTATTAGTGAACACATAAAGGCAATAATTAAGGAGAGGGAAAGACTTTTCAAAGAATTAAGCCTCCTTGAGGGAGTTAAACCATTTCCTTCAGAGGCAAATTTCATACTCTTTAAAGTTAAAGACGCCGAAAATATTCATAAAAAATTGATTGAGAAGGGGATTCTTGTTAGATACATGGGCAATGCCTTAAAGGATTCCCTTAGGGTCACTGTAGGAACACCTGAAGAAAACAACGCTTTTATCGATTCTCTTAAAGATATCATCGATAAACTTAAAAACAAATAAGGTAAAAGATGAGACAAGTAACTTATGAGAGAAAAACTAATGAAACAGATATACAAATAGAGTTAAATCTTGACGGGACAGGTTATCATGAGATTAATACTTCTATCCCCTTTTTGGACCACATGCTTAGTCTTTTCTCCTTTCATGGGTCAATAGACCTCAAAGTAAAGGCAAAGGGGGATATATATGTCGATTATCACCATTTAATGGAAGATTTGGGGATCGCCCTTGGAGAGGCTATTAAAAAGGCTTTAGGAGACAAAAAGAATATAACAAGATACGGCACGGCTACGATCCCTATGGATGAAAGCCTCTCACAAGTTGTAATAGATATTAGCGGAAGACCCTATTTAGTTTATAAAGTTAGATCTAAAAGCAAAATTCTAAAAGATCTCGATATTTCACTTTTTGAAGATTTTTTTAGGGCTTTAAGCAACCATTCATCGATGAATTTGCATATTATTTTATACTATGGTAGAGACACGCATCATATCTTTGAATCCATATTTAAAGCCTTCGGAAAATCTCTACAAATGGCTGTTTCTATAGATAAAAAAAGAAAGGGAATTCCTTCTACAAAAGGAAATCTATAATCCCTCAGAGTAGATAAAGCATTAAGTGAATTTAAAAATAAGTTGATCTCTCAAATGCCATGGAGAGTTTTTTAAAATCAGGTTCCTTTAAAGTTGCGACTATAATAGGTATACCCATTAAGATTCACTTTTCTTGGTTAGTGATCTTTGCCTTAATATCATGGTCTCTTTCTAACTTTTATTTTCCTCAAGCAGATCCAAGGGTCTCAGTACTTTACTATTGGATTTTTGGAATCATTGGATCATTAATGCTTTTTCTTTCCGTAGTGTTACATGAACTTGCCCACTCCTATATCGCTTTAAAATATAAACTTTCTATAATTAACATAACTCTTTTTATCTTTGGGGGAGTTGCCCAAATGAAGGGGGAACCATCCACCCCACGAGCTGAGATAAAGATAGCACTTGCCGGTCCCTTTATAAGCTTTCTTCTTGCAATTACTTTTTTTGTTATCTACTTGCTCTTTGAGGAACCATTGAAGAAAGCACTCTTTCGCTATCTTGCTCAGTTAAATCTAATATTAGGAGCCTTTAATCTTATCCCGGGGTTCCCAATGGACGGTGGTCGTGTTGTCCGAGCCTATTTATGGGACAAAACCAAGAATTTCTTTCATGCTACACGCAAAGCCTCTAATTATGGTCAGAAAATTGCTCTGCTATTCATAGTAATTGGTCTTCTCTCTCTCTTCTCAGGGTTCACCACTGGATTATGGTTAGTGCTGATAGGTTGGTTTATTTATTCTGCTGCCCAATCAAGCTACCAACAGGCCAGCTTAGAGGAGACTTTAGATGGTGTTAAGGTCAGAGATATTATGGTTAAAGAGATTATATCCCTACCACCTGATATGACAGTTGAAACTGCCGTCTATGATTACTTTCTCCGTTATGGTTTTGGGGGCTTCCCAGTTATGGATGGCGAAAAACTCTATGGCTTTGTTACCTTAAAAGAGGTCAAAGATGTCCAAAGGGACAAATGGGAAGAGGTAAAACTCTTAGAAATTTATAAGCCGATAAGCAAAAATCTTGAGATCTCTGAAAAAGATTCCGCCATGACTGCTCTTGAGCTTATGATAAATGAAGACGCAGGAAGATTAATAGTTAAAGATGGCGAGAGAATAATCGGTTTAATAACAAGAAATGGGATAGCACAATACGTCCAATTAATGAGTAGATAAATAAAGTAACTATGCCAGAAAAGAATCTAAAGGTAATCCTTTTAAGATATACTCCTCAACCAGAAGAGGTTATCGCTATAGCTGCAAAGCTTTGTTATAGTCCTGTCGATATCTCAACTCTGAAAGAAAGAATCTTAGATAAAGATCAAAGGGTTTTTATTGAAAAGCTCTTGAAAATTGGGCATTTAAGCCCCATAGAACATTCATCATTCACTTTTGCGATTGAGGGTATATCGAGAGCATGTTCCCATCAACTGGTAAGACATAGAATTGCCTCGTACAGCCAACAGTCTCAACGCTATGTAAGTATGGAAAGGGGTTTTGATTATATAATCCCTCCATCTATTAAGGAAGATGAAGAATTGAAAGAGTATTTTATAAATTTCATGCAGGAAGCTCACAAAGCTTATAGCTACATAATTACAAAGCTTAATCAAAGAGGCATTAAAGGTGAGTTAGCTAATCAA
>JAOAEO010000134.1 GCA_026416735.1 Thermodesulfovibrionales bacterium | reverse complement strand
AGCCCATATAGGGTTAACTCCCCATGCTATTCATAGAATGGGGGGATATAAAGTGCAAGGCAAAACAGAACAAGCAGCCCAGAGATTATTAGAAGATGCCAAAATATTAGAAGATGCCGGTGCTTTCTCTATATTACTTGAAGCAATACCAGCGGAACTCGCAAAAAAAATAACAGAGGAGTTATCTATCCCTACAATAGGTATTGGAGCAGGTCCTTACTGCGATGGACAGATATTGGTATTGCATGATGTTTTAGGACTATTCGATAGATTTCTTCCTAAATTTGCAAAGAAGTATGTAAATTTAAAGGAAGAATCTTTGAAAGCAATTAAGCAGTTTAAAAAAGAAGTGGAGGAAGGAATTTTTCCAGGATCTGAGCATAGTTTTTAATATGTCTCGGTAATCATAAGAGATTTACATTATCACAAAGACTCATCGATTATCTCTCTATTATTAAGATTTTGAAATCATGACTATTTTTAGACTCACTAAAGATCTAATATTTCCACCTCCCCATTTAGCTGATGAAGATGGCTTGCTTGCCGTTGGAGGCGATTTAAGTTGTGATCGACTTTTATTGGCTTATTCAATGGGTATCTTCCCATGGTATTTAGAATCCTCACCTATATTTTGGTGGTCTCCTGATCCACGTCTGGTTTTATTCCCCGATGAACTACATGTATCTAGAAGTTTGAGACAAATAATCAAAAAACAGATTTTTACCATCACTACAGATAAAGCATTTGAAGAGGTAATATTAAATTGTGCAAAAATAGAACGCAAAGGATCCAAGGGTACTTGGCTAACGGAAGAGATGGTAGAAGCTTATATAAAGCTCCATCAACTCAATTATGCCCACTCATTTGAAAGCTGGTATGGAGGTGAATTAGTTGGGGGACTTTATGGGGTAGCTATCGGAGGTGCCTTCTTTGGAGAGTCGATGTTTACCAAGATGAGTAATGCATCAAAGGTAGCCTTTGTCAAAACCGTCGAGGCATTGAAAAGATGGGGATTCATTATAATCGATTGTCAAGTTGTTACAAAACATTTAATTAGCTTAGGTGCAAGGCTAATACCTCGCGAAGAATTTCTTAAAATACTGAAAAAGGCATTAGAGAAAAAGGTAGAAAGATGGGGAGAAGGTTTTTAAGGAGCTTTTGATATTTTTATTAGTACAAGCTGCAGATAAACATCCCCTATGATTATTTGCTGATATAATCAGGACTTTCAAAGTAAATTAAGAATAGAGCTTTTTCATAAGCCAAGCTATATTCTGTCCAAGTGTCTTCATAGTCTGTATTCCTTCCAAATCCTTTTGAACTTCTCCAAGCTCTCTTCCAATAGCAATATTCCAATAACTCGAGCCTGGGACTATCATTTGAGCTATAAGAAAGAAGTAATTCAAAGAACTAAATACATGTATAGCACCAGCACGCCTTACTGCAACAATACCAGCTCCCACTTTTCTTTTAAACATATCATCGTTTGCTCTTGCAACCATTCCTGTCCTCTCAATTAATGCTTTCATACATGCTGACACATTCGAGAAATAGGTTGGTGACCCGAGCAATATGGCATTTGCCTCAAGCATTTTACAAATACACTCATTGATGATGTCTTGATTATTTGCACATCTTTTATTCTTGTTTTTAAAGCATCTGTAACAGGCAACACAACCCTGTATAGGTTTATCAGCTAAATGGTATAATTCTGTTTCTATGCCTTCTTCTGCGATTTCAGCTAAAACAATCTTCAAAAGATAAGCCGTATTTCCTTCTATGCGTGCACTACCGTTAAATGCAATTGCCTTCATATTAATCTCCTTTTATGTATAATAAAAGAGTTTTAAAAACTAAGCTCTTCTCTATTTAAAAATTTTTTGCAACCTTACTCAAAATAAGGTATTCTGGAGATCCTTTCTTGGATAGAATAACACATAATTCTACTTTTTTAACATCATAGGAAAGTACATTGCAGAGTTTCTGGAAAACTGCCCAACCCTTATATCAAGATATAGAAGAAATTTTCCTTGAAGCAAATTAACGCTTTAGACCCCTCTACCTCAGAGTAATTAAGAAAATTTTACTCTGGCATATATATTGCTCTATAAATCATAAAACGTTTAAAAATCTCATAAAAGCGAGGTGGAAACAATATGAAAATAACCAAAAAATTATTAACGGTATTAGTTCTGATACTGATACCATCTATCTCCTTTTCAGCTACTTTTGGCGATATAAGAATAAGCTATCTTGAAGGAGATGTACAAATCAACATAGAAACAAGCCAAGAATGGATAGTAGCATCGGTGAACATGCCCATATACGAAGGTGATAGAATATGGGTGCCTGATTTCGGAAAAGCTGAACTCCATTTCAGGAATGGCACAATAGTTAGACTCAATGAAAGAACCTCTGCTGATATTCTCAATTTTGATCCAGACTCTCTACAATTCTATCTTAATATGGGTAGCATCTATGTAAACAATAGGGTCGGAGGAACTAAAATCATACAGATTAATACTCCTGCAACTACCATAAGAACTTATACCACATCTGTTTTTAGGGTAGATGTGCTTCAGAACAACTATACTTATATCTTTGTTTATCGCGGTTCTGTATATACAGATAATGGTAGAGATCGAAATGTAATTAATGAAGGAACAAAATTCGTCATTAGAGGGTATGCACGGGAAGAATACATTCCCCTCGGCTCTCCCGATGCCTGGACAAGATGGAATTTTGCACGGGATAAAGAAATATTCGATATTTATAAGAGCGAGAGATATTTGCCAGAAGAATTGAGGTATTATTCCTATGACTTTGATAGATATGGCAGATGGGTTTATATAAGGGATTACGGTTATTGTTGGACTCCTTTTCTTAAAATTTCCATTGGATGGGCGCCCTATAGACATGGAAGGTGGGTTTGGATTAGAGGAGACTATGTCTGGATATCCTTTGAGCCTTGGGGATGGGTACCTTACCATTATGGTAGATGGGTCTATATAGTAAAAATAGGCTGGTGTTGGGTTCCCCCTCCAAGGGGATACGTCTATTGGGGTCCAGGCTATGTTGGATGGGTTTACACTCCGCACTATGTAGCTTGGGTGCCTCTTGCCCCCGGTGAGACCTACTATGGCTATGGTTACTTCGGACCGCAGAGTGTAAACTTAATCAATGTTAATATCAACAAGGTAGTAATAAAAGAGAAATATAAAAACGCACTTGTCAGTGATGGGGTTACAGTCGTTCACCGAGATACTTTTATCTCTGGTAAAGAAAAAACCTTAAAGATAAAGGAAAACCCTTTTTTAGTAGAAAGGATCAATCCTGGCAGACCAGAGATTAAACCAGAAAGAAGAACAACTATGCCAATTATTAGAGAAGTTCCAGAGGCAAAATTGCCACCTCGAGAAATAAGGGAGACAAATATTGAAGTTCTAAAAGAAAGAAGCCCTCTGAGAAAGCAGAGAGATCCACAAATGCTTGAAAGGATGAGCATACCAAATGGCAGAGGTGAGGAGAGACGTTCAATAGCCCCACAGGGCACTTTAGAAGATAAATTATCTCCGAATCAAAAGAAACCAGAAACAATAGAAAGACAAATACCACCCCACGAAAGGATTAGAGAAAGAAGGCCACCAGAGATCCAGAGAGAAAGTACTCCAGAGCCTCAACCCCCAAAGAG
>JAOAEO010000133.1 GCA_026416735.1 Thermodesulfovibrionales bacterium | reverse complement strand
AGGTATAGTAAGACCTTTATCCTTAGCAATTAGTATTGAAGCAAGAATCATAGGCATTTGATGCGTTGGGGTAACAAGGTTAATATTATGACAACCCATACTTTGCAAATCTATCATTATATTAGCGAGTCTTTCTTCAGATATATATTCTCCTTCCCCTAAATGGCTTATTGTATAATTCTGGCAATATATACATCCTAAATTGCAGTAACCGAAGAAAATGGTTCCTGAACCATAATACCCTACCAGAGGCCTCTCTTCCCCAAAGTGAGGACCCCAACTCGAGACAAAGGGTTTATCTGTTGTCTTACAGAAACCTAATTCGCCAACTGTTCTGTCGACTTCACAAGAGCGCGGACATAGGGTGCATCTCTTCAAAATAGACTTTGCATAACCTATTCTCTCTTTCAATTCTTTAGAGGACATCTTTAAATAGTTAGCTGTAAAATCCATCTGTTCCCTATACTTTTGTTTTAAGAAATTTTCCAAGATCTTTATCAACTTTAGACACATGTTCCAAGATCCAATCGACCACCAACTGGTTTACTGAGACTGATAGCTCGTAGGACCCTGGATTTTTACCTCCTTCGAGCTTTAAAAGTTCAGGTTTAAGGGTGGATAGCTCTCTTTTAAAATATTCATGTTGACCTCTATGAAAATCATACTTTGGATACTTAAATCTAAGCATGTATCTCTCTTCTTCCTCAAAATGGGTCTTAACATAGTCTTCGAGAAAATTTATGACATCACCTATTTTATATTTACAGACATGTTCTTTAATTGCTCTAACAAGATCATTAATCCTGCTGAAGAGTTCTTTATGTTGATCATCTATTGTATCTATTCCTACAGACAGGTCTTCCGACCATTTAATCATAAAGCACCTTTGGAGATTTAAAATTGTGTCTGTTCTAAAACCATATTGATGGTAAGAAATAAGGAAAAACTTACAAATAATAACACAGATTACAAAAAAAAATACAACGATACCCTAATCTGCTGATAGATAACTCTCAAAAATATAAAAGCCTCCTTTTGGTCTTCCCATCCGCTGGATGATATTTTAGCCTCAGCAAAAAACTTAAAAATCAATAAAATAGGAGCCTTCTGTATTTTTGAAGATTACCTATTGGTAGATTGAGGACAGAGTTGCAACCATTGGATAATAAAGCATTGATATGGATAAAGGCAACCCTTGATGAGATCATCAAAGCAATTCATGTAAAAAAGATCCATCCAGACAATGGTTCTGAATTTATAAAGGCACATATATTGAGGTTTTGTATTGACAGAAAGTTAGAATTTGCAAGGTTAAGGCCTTACAGGAAGAATGATGCCCTCTGTAGAAAGTAAGAAGTGGTCAATGGTAAGAGCTTATATAGGGTTAAAAGTTATGAGAAAAAAAGAATTAGAGATATTTATGAGATTGGAAAGATTAATAGCCTTAAGACAAAAACCCTTTATGCGATAGATTAAGTTTGTTTATAGACATAGAGAAGGTAGTTTAGTTGTGCCCTCTTTTCCATCATTATCCTGTTTTTTGTTCCAAGAGTTAAATAATAGAAATAAAAGGTACAGCCATAAAAATCCTTTCTTTTGGATTCAGGTTATGAATTTTTTTTATCTAAAATATAATTTACCGCTTCTTTTAAACTACTTACAATGTAATCGGCATAGATAGACTCCCTCTGTTTACCAGTAGTAACCAATATCCCCTTTCCTCCAACGGTCTTAGCAAGAAGCATATCTATATCTGTATCTCCTATAAAATAAGAATTGGAGAGATCAATCCTGTATTTTAATTTTGATTGGTACAGCATCCCCAGTTCAGGTTTCCTACAAAAGCAATTTTCACCAGGATGATGTGGACAATAAAGAAAATCATCAAACCAATATTTATCTATAAAAATTTTATTTATCTCTTTAACGAAAGTCTCATCTACAATCTTTCTAGCTATACCTGATTGATTAGTTATACCAATAAGAAGAAAACCTCCCTCTTTAAGTTTTTTAATGCTCTCTATATCTTTGAAGATTTTGAAATCCTCTCGTCGACTAAGATAATTAACCTCTTCACATAATGTACCATCTCTATCAAAAAAAACTGCTTTGTTTTTTGGCAGTACCTGCCTTATAGCAGCAAAAACCTCTTCGGAAGTTATTTTAAGCATACACCGAATTTCATTATATATACAACTCCTTCTAAAACAGGGACTACAGTCTACATTAGCTTTCAATACAACATTTCCATTTTTTGGTGGTCCTGTAAGTTCTGGAGAAGTGGACCCGAAAATGGCAATCACAGGAGTTCCCACTGCATAGGAGAGATGCATTGGACCTGAATCGTTGCTAATAAAAATATCACACTCAGAAATCAGATTTATCAATTCTCTAACAGTAGTCTTACCAGTTAGATTTAACAATCTTGACTCCAAAGAAAAATCTTTTTTATGGGCTAAAGTTTTTCGAACTATTCCTTCTATATCCTTAGATATATACTCCTCATTCTTAGCACCAAAGATAACCACACTTCCTTTTAATTCCTGTAAAAACAGAGAGATTACTTCAGCAAATCTATCGGGTAACCATCTTTTTGCAGAGCCATAGGTAGCACCTGCGTTAATACCCACTATAGGTTTTTTCATAATAGATAGTTTTTTGCGTGCATCGACTCTCTCAACTAAGGATTGAAAAATATAGGGAATTGAATACTCTGCTTTAATACCAAATGCTCTAAGAAGATTCAAATAATAGTCGATGTGATGAATTCTTCTATCATCATTTTTAAAAGGTATAGGAGTTGTTAAAAGAAAACCTCTCTTATCTCTATTGTAACCCACCCTTTCTGGAATCTTAGCCATAAAGGCCAACAAAGCTGCGTCAAAAGCGTTTTGCAACAAAAAGGCCTTTGTAAAATTCTCCTTTTTTAAGATATTTGCTAATGTTAGTTTCCCCCCGATAGAATCGAACTTTTTATCATAGATTATTAATTTCTGAATATTTGGATCCCTTTCAAACAAAGGTGAAATGGTTGGCTTTACTAATAAATGTAGTTCTGCCCCCTTATAGGTGGATCTAATCGTTCTGATTGCTGGTATTGTCATGACAGCATCGCCAATCCAATTAACTCCTCTTATGAGGATCTTTTCTTTTGAATCTACCATAATTTACTATTTAGTTAGGCTAATACGACTTTAAAGAAATTAAAAGCCCCTTTTTCAAGGGGCCATAACTAATTAACACTTAAAGAGGACTCAATTGAAAAAACTCTTATAAACTACTTCAATGTTTTTAAAAGATTTTCTACAGGGATTGCCGGTAAAGACAACAGATGGAGTGACCCTCTAGACCCAAGCTCAACTGACATCTTAACTACCGTTTCGTTATCAGGTGCTTCAATAATATTTACAAAATCGTAGGGACCTAATACCGCGAATTGTTGTTTAACTTTGACCCCCATTGCTTCTAATTCTTTGTTCACTTCAAATATCCTCTTTGGATTCTCCTTAAGAGTTTTTCTTCCCTCATCAGTTAAATTTGTTAGAATTATATACTCTGGCATAAAAACCTCCTTTTTAGGACTTTACTTAATTTATACTACTTCTAAAAATTAAAGTCAATATACCGTTTTTCCTCAAAAATAATCTCTCTGAAAGAGTATTGTCTCCCCATAATTGACAAAAAAGCAACTATCCTTTAGCTCCTTTACTTTAACTCTTAATCTTATCAAAGGGAGGTTATTGGGATGGTTGCCTTTATACCTGAAGGAGTATACACT
>JAOAEO010000132.1 GCA_026416735.1 Thermodesulfovibrionales bacterium | reverse complement strand
AAAAAAGGATGGATTATTAGTCTCTTCACCTTGGTATTGATAGATTCTTCAATAGCTGTCATAAGATCGGGCTCTACGAATTGGAGATAGGCTACTTTCACACAACTATCCTCACACTGTGGATGGAGTTTATGGTGGAGTAATCTACCTATAACCTCTATGTTATTAGCAGCTGAGCGAGGGCTGCCATGGCCAATTAATAAAATTCTATCAGTATCCTGAAGCATTTCTTTGATCTCCCCTTTGTTGAATTAAAAATCTTTTTATTATCTCCCAATTACTACCAAAATGGAGATGGATATAGCTTGCGAATGTCTTTTTGTATAAAAATCCTTCATCTCCAAGTATGTTACCGCCGTTGTCTTTGACTGAGTATATCTTCTTGATATTAACAATTTTACTGCGATCCTTTATGTCTGAGTAATGAAATTCATGACCCCTTAAAATACTCCCTTTAGGGGCTATAAAGATGTCCTCCTTTAAAGTAACCTCACGATAACCTAAGGAAGGTGATCTATTTACTCTTATAAAAGTTTTAAAGGGGAAGACCCCAACCATTCTGTGAAATTCCCCCTCCAGATCATAAATACCTTCTGAGAGATACATAAGCCCACCACATTCAGCATATAAAGGCATTTCAGATTGGCTCCAATCATATATTTCCTTTAGCAGAGACCTATTATTAGATAATTCCCTTGCAAAAAGCTCGGGATAGCCACCTCCAAGATATATGGCATCTATGCCAGCTGGCAAAGATGAATCGGCAATCGGACTAAAGGGGATAATTTCGCCATAAAAATCTCTTAAAATATCGAGATTGTCCTCATAATAAAAACAGAAGGCTTTATCATAGGCTAAAGCTATCTTTTTAAGGGGTTGTAACCATCTATCCTTAAAGGGGGTATTAATTGGGAAATAGCTTTTTGATTCTTTTATTTCACTGATAGTTATGAGGGCATCTATATCTATATTCTTGCTTACTACCTCTATAAGCTTTTCTATATTATGGGGTTTCACAGAATTTTCTTCGGCTACTATGAGTCCTAAATGTCTATGGGGGATGATAAGATCATGACTTCTTGGAAGATAGCCTAAGACTTCTACATTGCTTTTTATACTTTTCTTAAGTCTCAAGAAGTGTTTCTCTGACCCGACTCGATTAAAAATTATGCCTCTCAGATCAACAGAGGCTTCATCAGACCAATCTTTAAATCCCTTAACGATGGGGCCTACGCTTTCAGCCATCCCATAGGCATCTATAACTAAGACAATTGGCACTTCTAAAAGCTTTGCCAGTGTTGATGTGCCCTCTTTGCCATCATACAAACCCATCACTCCTTCGATGATTGAGATGTCAGCCCTTTTCGAATGCTCATAAAAACACTCTTTCACATAATTTTCTCCACACATCCAGAGATCGAGATTTCTGGAAGCAATACTCGTTATAGCCCTGTGATGACCTGCATCAATATAATCAGGACCACATTTAAAAGGTTGAACTCTCAATCCTTTGGATTTACAAGCAGCCATAAGCCCCATTGCAATTGTCGTTTTCCCGCAACCACTGTGGGTGCCAGCAATAATTAACGCTCGCATAGGTTCGTCAGTTCCTCGAGTAATCTTTTGATCTCCTTAGGAGTTCTCACAGCGACCCTTGCATAGGAGTCATCGAGCCCTCTAAAGTTTGAGCAATCCCTTAATAATATAAGTGACCTCTGAAGCTCTGAGATGACCTTTCGAGCTTTTGGCATCCTCAGTAGATAATAATTGACCATAGATGGTACAAACTCTACGGGAATCCTCTTTAAGCCCTTTTCCATAAGAGATTTCCCCTTCTTAATAATTTCCAGAGTTTTTTCTCTATATTGGGTGTCTTCCAAAGCTATTACTCCAGCTTTTTGAGCAATCGCATTGACAGTCCAAGGTTCTTTATAGCGTAAAATGGTTTTGATTATATTGCTGTGAAAGACACCATATCCTAATCTTATACTGGCAAGAGCATAGAACTTAGTCATGGACCTAAGTACAATAAGGTATGGGTTTCTTTTAACCTCCCCTATGACTGAGTGTTCTGGTAAAAAGTCTATGAACGCTTCGTCAACAACCAAATAACACTTAAGTCTCCTTGCTCTATCTGCTATCTCCAGTATATCATCTCTATTTACTAACCTCCCCGTTGGATTATTGGGATTACAAAGGAAAGCAATAGTAGAATTTTCCATCTTTTTTATAAACCTTTTGGGTATTAGGTCAAAATTGTCCTCTCTTTTTAAAAGACAATACCTTATTTTTACTCCAAAGAGACGGCAAGCTCTCTCATATTCAGAGAAGGTAGGAGCAGGAATCAAAGCAATTGAAGGTCTTAATGCCTTTACGCAGAGATATATTAACTCTGTACTTCCGTTACCACATATAATCGTATCTTCATCAATTCTTAAATAATTAGATAGCACCTCCCTCAGTTCTTTTGTTTCAGGGTCTGGATAATAGCACATAGAATTATCTATTTCCTTTAACTTTCTTACAACGAGGGGAGAAAGTCCAAGAGGATTAATAGATGCACTAAAGTCAATTATCCTATTTTTGGAGATCTTGAATTCCCGTGCAAACTTATGAATGTTGCCGCCATGATTAATCATAAAAGCGAAATCCTCTACTACACCTATCGGTAAGAACTTCCTTTTGCCTTCAAGTTTAAATAGGTATACTTTCCATATAAAAGTTTCAAAAGTTTTAATAATAAAAAATGTATAGAGCTATAGAAGAAATAATCACTGCAAAGACAGAGGAATGCCAGACTATACTTATGGCAACCTTTGAAGCAGCACAATAATTTTGATGCCTTGCCTCACCTATATAGGGTTTTTTAAAAAGAATCCCTCCATAGGTTGCAGGACCACCTAATCTTACACCAAGTCCACCGGCCATAGCTGCCTCAGGAATTCCGCTGTTAGGGCTGGGATGATTCCCACCGTCCCTTAACATTATCCTAAATGATTGTTGAGCAATGTGAAAGGAGCGGAAAACCACTAAAAAGGAGATAATAATTAATAAACCGGTGATCCTTGCAGGGATGTAGTTGACGAAATCATCTAAACGGGCTGATGCCCAACCAAAATAAAGATATCTTTCATTCTTATAACCAACCATAGAATCTAAAGTATTAATTGCCTTATAGGCTATAGCAAAGGGTAATCCTCCAATCACTAGATAAAAAAGAGGTGCCACTATACCATCAGAGAGGTTTTCGGAGAGTGTTTCAATAGTAGCCTTGAAGATTTCATTCTCAGATAGATGGTGAGTGTCTCTGCCAACTATCATACTCAATTTAGCCCTGGCCATCTCTAAATTCCCCATTTCGATGGCATCTATAACTTGTCTACCAGAGTTGATGAGCTCGCGAATGGCAATTGTGGAGGAGGTCAAGAGAACTATTAAGGCTGAACTCAAAAAAATGATTATACCTGAAACAAAAGTCTGGATTACTTGTATAAGGAAAAGGATAGATGAAAATGCCAATCCTACTATAATCATAACCAAAAATACTCCTGCCACTTTTTCCTCTTTAGGTGTTTTAAAAATCTTTCTCAAAAAAGCCTCGACTTGAGTAATGGCGCCTCCCATTAACCTCACAGGATGGGGTAACCAGCGAGGATCTCCTATTGCAAGGTCAACTATGAAAGCTAAGATAAGAACTGCTGGAGCAATGCTAAAGGCAGATACTGGGATCAGTTCTTTCATAACTTCAATATCTTATCTATAAAATCTATATCTAAATTTTCTACTATTACAGTAGATAGATTATTAAGTGCTCTCTCTTTGATATCATTATAATT
>JAOAEO010000131.1 GCA_026416735.1 Thermodesulfovibrionales bacterium | reverse complement strand
CTTCAATAGTTTGTGGCATTACACCATCATCCGCTGCAACTACAAGCACCACAATATCAGTGGCCTGTGCCCCCCTTGCTCTCATCGAAGTAAAAGCCTCATGTCCAGGAGTATCCAAAAAAGTGATATCCTTACCATGTAATGAAACCTTATAGGCGCCAATATGCTGTGTAATCCCCCCTGCTTCCGTTTCGGTAACCTTCGTCTTTCGAATAGCATCTAAAAGAGAGGTTTTTCCGTGATCGACATGTCCCATAATAGTAACAACTGGAGGTCTTGGAAGAAGATTATCAGAATCTGTTTCAGTATCCTCTATTACATCGAGCTGTTCTACGGTGACAGTCTCAACTTTTACTCCAAAGCTCTCTGCGACTATACTAGCTGCATCGACATCGATAGGCTGATTTATGGTAGGCATATACCCTAATTCCATGAATTTCTTAATCACCTCAGACACCTTCTGCCCAATCAATTCAGCAAACTCTTTAAGTGTTAAACCTTCCGAAATCTTTATAGATTTCTTTCGAGGAGCAGTAATTGGCTGCGTGATAACTCTCTCAGGAAATTTAACTTTCTCTTTGCCAATCTTTTTAAATCCCTTATAGTCTACAAATTTTTTAGGCTCGACTTTCTTTATCGTTTGGAAAGCCTTTTGCATTGTGAGCTTAACTTTGAACCTTTCAAGCTTATCGACATCGACTTCCTTTTTAAACCTATCTGGAATTGGAGGCTCCTCCTCTTCAGGAAGGAAAGAAGAGGTTTGTATGAAAGCATCACCTCTATCTTCTTCAAAAGCTCTCTCTCTCTCTTCTACTTTCTTTTCTTGTAAAGGCTCTTCCTTAAGTATTTCAGGTTGAGTGGGCAATTCTTCAACCTTCACTTCTTTCACTTCGGTCGGCTGAGCAACTGGTGGTTCTACTCTCTCAGCTAAAAAGAGTTCTTTTATTCTTTGAGCGTCTTCAAGCTTAATCTTCAGATTAGTAGTGCCCTTTTTATACTGAATGCCTAATAGTTTCTCTAAAGCTTTTACTACCTGGGTAGCCTTAACTCCAAGCTCCTTAGCCAATTCTGTTGTCTTAATTTCATCCTTTGTCATTTAACCTCCCCTAAGGCTCCCCCTTTATTTAAACTGAACTTGCAAGAATATTTTTAAAATGTTATCATAAAAAACACTTTTAATGCAACGAAAGGGGTTGAAAATATGGCAACCTGTTATGTCTGTAAGAAGAAAAAGACAATCGGAAACAATGTAAGTCATGCAAATAATAGAACAAAAAGAATAATCATGCCTAATCTACAAAGGATAAAAATTCTAACTAATAAAGGAATTAAGAGAACCTATGTATGCACGAGGTGTATTCGTTCTAATAAGGTTATGAAGGCAGCTTAAAAAAGAGTTGATAGTCTTCCTTATTACTTCTTAGATGGAAAAAATACAATCAATTTTAAATCCCCTTTATGACGAAATAGGACTGACTAAATTTCTACTCTTAGAAGAAGTAAAAGCTAAGTGGGATTTCCTTGTTGGTAGCCCTCTAAATATGCATACTTACCCCTTTGAGTTAAGAGATAGTGAACTTATAATTAATGTTGACTCAGCTATCTGGTTACAACAATTAAAGTTTATGCAATCGATGATATTGAGTAAACTTGGTGATTATCCAATAAAGTCTATTAGACTAAGAATTGGAAAGATCAAAAAAAGAAGAAAGGGTAATGGGCATTCACAAACCCCTATAAAGCAACACTCCAAAGATTTCTTCAAGGATGAACCAGAATGGTTAAAGATAGCTATATCCTTCGTCAGAGATCCTGAAATAAAAGATCAAATTAGAAGAGCAGTCATAACTTCACAGTGCAAATAATTTAATATTAGCTGAGCACACAATACAGCTTTTTCTGGAATTTTAAGTTGCTGGACTTTTTAGATGATTTTACAGTAGTTTTATTGATTGTGAAACTATAATAATTAATTAAGTAAGTGCATAATCGATTTATAATCTTTTATCTTTTGATTTGATATGATAAACACTTATATGATAAGCCTTTAAATGAAAAAAAGAAGGAAGATAGCCATCACAATCGGTGATCCTGGAGGGATTGGTCCAGAAGTTACTTTAAAAGCCTTATTAGATGAATCCATCTTTGTTGAATGCAATCCCCTCATTGTGGGAGATAGATGTGTGATTAATGAAGCTGTAGAGGCCATAAAGATACCTTTCGAAACCAACATTTATGATATTTTAGAGACCGGATCCATTTCAAACAGGAGATTTAAAAGGGGAGAACCCACTATAGAAGGAGGTAAAGCCTGTGTTGAATACATAAAGAAGGCTGTAGAACTTGCTTCCCTCGGTATTGTAAATGGTATTGTTACCGCTCCTATTTCCAAAGAATCATTAAGAATGGCTGGGTTTCCATGGCCAGGGCATACCGAAATGCTAGCTGAGTTAACAAATACCAAGAATTATGCAATGTTTTTATATAGTGAATACCTCAAGGTTATTTTGGTTACGACCCATGTCTCCTTTAAGGACATACCTAAACTAATAACTAAGGATAAAGTATTCAATACTATTCTTAACGCCTATAAAGCATCTAAAATGCTTTCAATTGATAGCCCAAGAATAGCCGTTTGTGGGCTTAACCCCCATGCTGGTGAAGGAGGTATTTTTGGAAAAGAAGAGATTGAACAAATTATTCCAGCTATAGAAAGAGCTATATCAGAAGGAATTATTGTATCAGGTCCTTTCCCATCAGACTCTCTTTTTTGGAGAGCCTACAACGGAGAGTTTGACATAGTAGTCTGTATGTATCACGACCAAGGCTTAATACCTTTGAAGATGCTTGCCTTCAATAAGGGTGTTAATATCACTATTGGGCTACCCTTTATAAGGACATCGCCAGCTCATGGGACTGCCTATGACATCGCCTGGAGAGGAGTAGCAGATCCTTCAAGCATGATTGAAGCCATTAAAATAGCTGCCAAGCTTGAAATCTGTCGCAACTTATAGATTGCCTATCGATATCTCTTTTTTCCCAATCAAATAAGGCTTCTTTACAGAAAAATAATTTATATGATAAGTTAATAAGTCTTTCTTTTATATAATTATGGGTTTCCTAATTATAATGATTAACTAATTTAGGTTATCATAAAAAAACCGATGAAAGGTGGTGAATAATATGCCTTTAAGTACAACAGAAAAGAGAGAAATTATCGATGCTTATAAAATTCACCCTACTGATACAGGCTCTCCAGAAGTTCAGATAGCTCTTTTAACAAAGAGGATAAACTCATTAACAGAACATTTTAGAACTCATGTGAAGGATCACCATTCAAGGAGAGGTCTATTAAAACTCGTCGCTCAGAGAAAAAAACTTCTCAATTATTTGAAAAGCATCGATCATAAACGTTATGAATCGCTAATAGAAAGACTTAATCTAAGAAAGTAGCATACTTTAAGGCTATGATATTTTTTTAATTAAGGATAATAAATGACTAAAGTAGAGATTGATTTTTCAGGGAAGCCTCTAATCATCGAAACAGGACTAATGGCTAAACAATCAGATGGAGCAGTAGTTATCAAGTACGGTGATACGATGATCCTCGCAACCGTAGTGGCTGACAAAAAAACAAAGGAAGGTTTAGATTTTTTCCCTCTTACTGTAGATTATCAAGAAAAGAGTTATTCAGCAGGTAAAATTCCGGGAGGTTTCTTTAAAAGAGAAGGTAAACCCTCAGAGAGAGAGATTCTAACCTCACGCCTCATAGACCGGCCTATTAGGCCCCTATTCCCAAAGGGGTTTTACTATGAAACACAAGGGATTGTTTCAGTGTTATCCTATGGCGATGAAAATATAGCCTGTCTCTTATACACATCT
>JAOAEO010000130.1 GCA_026416735.1 Thermodesulfovibrionales bacterium | reverse complement strand
CATGCTATCTGAATATACAATTGTAAAGAAGGGTATTAAGATAGTTAGAGACTATAAAAGTGATATTCCCGATATCTTTGTTGACAAAAATAAATTGGAGCAGGTCTTTTTAAATCTATTTCTAAACGCTGCTCAAGCTATGGATAATGGTATACTCACCATAAAGTCATGGAATGATGAAAATTTCTGTTATGTGTCCGTTTCAGATACTGGTAAAGGTATACCACCTTCAATATTACCAAAGATTTTTGATCCTTTCTTTACCACAAAAGGTGTTGGTGAAGGTACTGGTCTTGGATTGACTGTTAGTAAGGCTATTGTGGAGCAACATAAAGGTAAAATAACGGTAGAAACATCTGAAAAGGGATCAACCTTTGTTGTTACATTACCATTAATAGAATGAAAAAACATATTTTAATAGTCGAAGATGACCCGATAATGAGACTCGGGATGAGCCATTTTCTAAAATCTGAAGGGTTCGTTATTACCCAAAGCCCTGATGGTGAAGATGCTATAAAGAAAATAGAGAAAGATAGATATGATTTAATTATCACCGACTTGAGACTCCCTATTTTCGATGGTTTTGAGATCTTAAGAAAAGCAAAGGCGTTATCAAGTTACACCGGTGTAATAATTATTACTGCCTATGCCGAAGTAAGAGATGCAGTGCAAGCAATTAAAGAAGGAGCCTTTGATTATTTGGCAAAACCCTTCTCAAATGAAGAATTACTTATCGCTATCGACAGGTTTTTTAGGTTTCAGAATTTACAAGATGAGGTCGTCCATTTAAGACAGACTCTAAAAGAGAAGGGGGGCTTAAAGGATCTAATTGGTGTTAGCCCAGCTATGATGGATGTCTTCGATCGCATAACGGCTGTCTCTATCACCGATGTACCTGTCTTAATAGTTGGTGAAAGCGGAACCGGTAAAGAGTTAGTAGCAAATGCTATTCATGCAATTAGCGATAGAAGTGACAAACCCTTAGTAAAGATAAATTGTGCTGCGATACCTGAAAATCTTTTTGAGTCAGAACTCTTTGGGCATGAAAGAGGTGCTTTCACTGGAGCCACTTCTTTCAGAAAGGGAAAGTTTGAATTTGCTAACGGTGGAAGCATATTTTTTGATGAAATAGCTGATATGCCCTTCTCTCTCCAGCCAAAGCTGCTCAGAGTTTTAGAGGACCAAACTATTACCAGAATTGGCAGTAACTCTCCTATTAAGGTTGATGTTAGGACTATCTTTGCTACATGTAAAAACCTAAAGGAATGTGTTACTGCAGGAACCTTTAGAGAAGATCTCTTCTATAGGATCAATGTTGTTCCTATCGTAATCCCACCTTTGAGGGAAAGAAAGGATGATATCCCCTATTTTATAGAGAATTTTATGAAACATTTTTGTGAAAGGTTTAATAAACCTGGCTTAACCATTTCAGAGTTAGCCTATGATGCCCTTCTTTCCTATAACTATCCTGGCAATGTAAGAGAGCTGAAACATGCTATCGAAAGGGCTGTCATTCTTTGTACTAATAGCAGAATAGAACTCAAAGATTTACCTAATGAGATTGCCGCTGAAGTCTCAATGACGCCTTGTAATAGAAGGGATATAACTTTAGAAGAGAGTATTAAGTGTTTCGAAAAACAAAAGATAATTCAAGCTTTGAGAGATAGTGGAGGTAGAAAGATAGAAGCAGCAAATAAATTAGGTATCAGTAGAAAAGTTTTGTGGAAAAAATTAAAGGAATATAATATTACTTAACAGCCTAAATTCCCATAGGCCCATCTAAAAATATACTTCTTTAAAATCAATCATGTTTTTAATATCTCCTTCTGCAAATTGGTACCCTACCCTAATTGTTCCTTTTCAGAAACAAAGATTTTTATTGATGTTCCTTTACGGAAACATCAATACAACACCTATTTGCATAAGTATTTGATTTTAAATGTTTTTTTGTTCTGGCATCTTAATTGCTTTTTCTATAGACAAGGTCTCTTATAGAGCGGTCACTTTTGGAGGTATAAAATGAAAAAGATTTTAGTGGCAACCGATGGTTCGGAATACTCAGACAAAGCTATCGATAAGGCCATTGAGATGGCAAGGAATAATCAAGTTGAAATTTTAGTCGTAAATATTGCTGAAGATTATTGTCCTATAGGGCTCACCGAAATTGATTGCGATACAATTAGGGAACTCGTAATGAAAGAGTCGAAAGGAATAATGCAAAAAGCTACAAATAGGTTTAAAGATGCCGGATTTGATGTTCGAGGATTGATAGAGTTTGGTAGTCCCGCTGAAACTATCGCTCAAATCGCACAAAGGGAAAAGGCTGATGAAATAATCGTTGCTTCACATGGGAAACATGGAGCGAAAAAGTTTTTAATGGGTAGTGTTACTGCGAGACTTATAGAGGTCGCACCCTGTCCTGTCATAGTAGTTAAATAGTTGAATCAAAAACCAAAAAGGAGGTGATTGGTCGGAGAGATTTCTAAAACAATCTTTTAATTCTTTATTTAGATCTATTTAAAAATTAAAATCAAAAACTTTTAAAAATCAGGAGGATATGAAGATGAAAAGGTTTTTAGGATGGAGCATTGTATGCTTATTTGTAATAGGGATGGCTATTTCATCCTTTGCTCAAAGCTGGGATCCTGCAACGATTAAAAAGTGTGCAGAATGGAAAGAGATGGCAGCAGCCAAGAAAGAGATGCCTACCGAGTTGCCAGGTGCAAAGATAATTACTACTGCTGAATTAAAGAAATGGATGGATCAAGGCAAGAAGTTTATACTCCTTGATAACAGAGTCAAAGAACAATATGATGCTGAAAGAATAAAAGGAGCAAAATGGCTTTTAGCTGACCACCTCCTTGCTGATCCATCTCTTCTTAATCAGTTTAAGAAGGATGATGTAATCGTCAATTACTGTAACGGGGTTCTTTGCTGGAGATCTCCTGCAGTTGTTGAGATGATGGTAAAATCAGGCTTTAAAAATGTGTATTGGTATAGAGAAGGACTCCCTGAATGGAAAA
This sequence comes from Thermodesulfovibrionales bacterium, assembly GCA_026416735.1. Taxonomy (GTDB): domain Bacteria; phylum Nitrospirota; class Thermodesulfovibrionia; order Thermodesulfovibrionales; family Dissulfurispiraceae; genus DYHD01. The sequence goes on along the minus strand of JAOAEO010000130.1, from coordinate 909 downwards.
AGATGAAATACCCTGTAGAATAGGTTTTTTAATTTTTTAGAATGTTGGGGGCTTTTATGGCAGAGTACAATAAAGAATTAGAAGTTAAAGCTAAAGCCACCTTTTCTGCAGAAAGAAAAGAGGATTTTGTAGTTCTAGTAATTGCTGCAATCGTCGTTGCTTTAGTTCTAACTGGTGTTATAACTCCTAAGTTCTATAGCTCGTTATTCTTCAAATGATTTGATAAAGCAGATTTTAAGGAGGTTGTTATGGCTGGTGGTGGTATAGGTGTAAGTTATTCACTTAAAGAACTTCCAAGAATGCTTCCTGGTTTATTACTGTGCATTGCTCTTGGTTGGTTGGCTTTACAATGGGATGCAAGCATGGGGGAACTGAGGAAGGGTTATAGGGAATCTATGGCTATTTTGAAGCCCCACCTTGAATTGAATAAACCGATAGCTCCATATGAGGAGTATGTTAAAGCTAAGGAAGATACCTATAAAGGGGCTTTGACTCTTTATCAACTGGGGATTGAAAAGGTAAAGCCAAGTAAACCCTATATTCTATCTAAGAGTGAGTATGAAGCTCTTGCTGTAGAGAAATCTCCGGCTTTTAAATATACCTTTGCTGAAAGAACTGTCCAGTTCCAGTTGACCTATGTAGCGCTTTTGCTACTTGGTGGAATGTTAATCAGAAACACTATCGGCGTACCCAAGATTTTTCTGCCAGGAACAATAGCCGCTCGCCCTATAATTAAGCCAGGAATAATAATTCTTGGTGCATACTATATGTGGTCCGATGTCCTGAGGGTTGGTGCCATAGGTTTAGTTCTTGTGGTTCTATTCGTTATGGGTACCCAGATTTTAATTTCAATTTGGGGGAAGCGAGGCAAGGTTGACGATGGCTTAAATGGCGTAATGGGCTCTGGAG
>JAOAEO010000012.1 GCA_026416735.1 Thermodesulfovibrionales bacterium | reverse complement strand
CTTCTAAACCGATGGCTGTAATATATACTTATTTTACAGATATAGACTCTAAAGATCATAGAAATTTAATAGCAAAGGAAGCTGCTACAAAGATTGCTTTCTATTTGGAAAAGGATTTGAACTTAAAGACGACTCACTTATCTCTGCCTCTGCCACTTTTAATGCAAGTTAAAGCACCAGCCATTATGGTTGAATTGCCCAATTTTGAAACCTTTTCCTACAATAAGACAAATATCGAAGCTTTAAGCAAAGCTATAGCAAGGGGTTTAATATTACACTAAAGTAATTCTCGGTGAATCCAAACATTTTGAAAAAAAATTTAGAATGAAGAGCAAGTATTTAATAATTGCTATCCTTTTAGTTTTCTTTTCTGGCTTGAGTGGTTGGTTTGTAACAAAGTACTACTTTCTGTCTATGAAAGGCAAAACGACCCAAGATAGTCAGACACCTAAGTCAGAACCACTATTGGATATTAAACCTGATGGAAGGCATTCCTTAGTTGTTAAAATCTTTTATCCCTCTTCAAGTGGAGTACATTCAGTGGAAAAAAGGATATATACGACTTCTTTATCTATAAATATCACAGAAGAAGTTCTTAAGGAGTTTTTGAAGGAACTTAAAGGACAGCTAAGTCAAGTAAGGTTATTAGGTGTTTATAGAGATATGGATGACATTGTATACGTAGATCTATCCGATGAAATTAGAAGACAATTTTCTGGAGATGCAGAATTCGAATATAATTTACTCAAGTCGCTTCTGGACACAGTATTAACCAATGTGCCAAATGTGAAAGATGTTAAAATATTAATCGAGGGTAAAGAAATCGAGTCGATCGGTGGTCATTTCCTTTGTTTAAAGCCGCTAAAATCTTCACTCGCCCTCAAAAATGAATGAAAAGTGTTATAATATTAGCTTATGAATCTTTACTCGATATTTATTTATGTTTATTCTTCATCTTCCTAATTTAAACAAAATTATTGGTTAGCTTTTTCCCTTTTATTTAAACTGAAGAATTTCAGTAGGGTTTAATTTTGAGCAATAAAGAATATCCAATCGGCATCTTTGATTCTGGTATTGGTGGACTGACGGTCTTAAAGGAGATCTGCAGAATCTTACCTGATGAAAATATCCTATACTTTGGCGATACCGCAAGAGTTCCATACGGGATTAGATCTGAAGAGACAGTTACTAAATATTCCTTTGAATGTATCAAGTTTTTACTGCAAAAAAGAATTAAATTGTTAGTTATTGCCTGTAACACCGTCTCTGCAGTTAGTCTCAAAGAGATTACTAAATATGTCGATGTTCCCGTAATTGGTGTTATTGAGCCTGGTGCAAAGGCTGCCGTTAATTTTACAAAAAATAAAAAGATTGGCGTCATAGGTACTGAAGCTACAATTAAAGCTAAAGCATACAGTAAAGCGATAAAAGAACTTTCCGACAAAGTAGAGGTATATGAATTAGCCTGTCCACTATTTGTACCATTAGTAGAAGAGGGCTGGACTGATGATTTAGTGGCTAAGCTCATAGCAGAAAGGTATTTGTCTAATCTTAGAGTTAAGGAGATTGATACTATAGTTTTGGGATGCACCCATTATCCGCTTTTAAAAAAGGTCATCGGTGAGGTGATGGGTCCAATAAATATTGTCGATTCCGCAATAGAAACCTCCAAGATCGTTAGGGAAATCCTTTTACAGAAGGATTTATTAAATAATCAAAAAAATACGCCCGTTAGGAAATACTATGTCACCGATTCACCAATAAAATTCAAATTTTTAGCTGAAAAATTCTTAAATGAGAGTATAAATAATATCGAAAAGGTAATGTTGAGTTGATACTTTTAGAGCTAAAAGATTTTCTTGTAAAAATAGTGCAACCTTTACATAATTTAAGTCAGTTAAAACTAATTTCCAATAGTTGGTTAAACTCTTACTTTTATATTTTTGCGAGGTAATATGAGACCAGATGTGAGAAAGAATGATGAGATGCGGCCAGTAAAAATAACGAGAAATTTTATCGAAAATGCTGATGGCTCAGTTTTAATTGAATTCGGTAAAACGAGGGTTATCTGCACCGCAACCATTGAAGAGAAAGTCCCCCCTTTTTTAAGAGACCAAAAAAGGGGATGGATTACTGCCGAATATGGTATGTTACCAAGATCCACTCCAACACGAAACATTAGGGAGTCAACTTCGGGTAGAATTGGAGGTAGGACTCACGAGATTCAACGCATGATAGGGAGGGCTTTGAGAGCTGTAGTAGATATGCGAGCTCTGGGGGAGAGAACGGTATGGCTTGACTGTGATGTTATTCAAGCTGATGGTGGTACTAGATCTGCTTCAGTTACTGGTGCCTTTATCGCAATGAATGATGCCTTTTACGTAGCTTTAAGAAAGGGTTTGATTGAAAAAAATCCAATAAAAGACTATTTAGGTGCAATTAGTGTTGGAATTGTTAATAAGGAACCGAGGCTTGACCTCTGTTATGAAGAAGATTCTAACGCTGAAGTCGATATGAATATAGTCATGACAGGAAATGGTAAAATAGTAGAAATACAGGGGACTGCTGAGTCAGAACCTTTTTCTATGGAAACATTACACATACTTCTAAAGCTAGCTGAAAGTGGGATACAAAAACTTATTGACATAGAGAGAGAGTTATTTAAATCAAATATGTTAAAATATTAAATCTATGGATAAGAAAAATTTCTATAAAAGCCTTCTAATCTGGATGCTTGTAGGTACTACAATAATACTTTTATACAACCTTTTTACGATTCCTCCAAAAACTGAAAAGGAGATCATCTTTTCAGATTTTATCAAAAAAATAGAGTCAAAGGAGATTGAAGAAGTTACAATTAAAGAATACCAAATCACAGGAAGAATGACAGATGGAACCAGATTTAAGACATATGCAGCACATTATCCAGATCTTGTGAAAGAACTGAAGGAAAAAAACGTTAAAATCGCTGCAAAACCACCCGACCAAAATCCTTGGTATGTAACCTTCTTCTTTTCATGGGGACCAATCATCTTCTTAGTTTTGATATGGATTATTTTCATGAGACAGATGCAAATGGGTGGTAATAAGGCGATGTCCTTTGGCAAGGCTAAGGCTAAGTTAGTCTCCCAAAAATCAGTAAAGGTAACCTTTGCTGATGTTGCTGGAATTGAGGAAGCTAAATATGAAGTTGAGGAAATCGTTGAATTTTTGAAGGATCCACAAAAGTTCTCTAAACTTGGGGGGAAAATCCCTAAGGGAGTCCTTTTAGTAGGCTCTCCTGGAACTGGCAAAACCCTTCTTGCAAAAGCTATTGCCGGTGAAGCTGGTGTACCTTTCTTCTCCATTTCAGGTTCTGATTTTGTTGAGATGTTTGTAGGGGTTGGAGCCTCGAGAGTGAGAGATTTATTTGACCAAGCAAAGAGGAACGCTCCTTGCATAATATTTATCGACGAGATCGATGCAGTCGGTAGACATAGGGGTGCTGGATTAGGTGGTGGTCACGATGAGAGAGAACAGACCCTCAATCAACTACTGGTAGAGATGGATGGGTTCGAGGGTAATGAGGGAATAATAATCATTGCAGCTACTAATCGACCAGATGTTTTAGATCCAGCCTTGTTACGCCCTGGTAGATTCGACAGACAGATAGTCGTTCCTGTTCCAGACGTCAGAGGTAGGCTCGAGATCTTGAAAGTTCATACCCGTAAGATACCTCTTGCAGAAGACGTATCCTTAGAAAATATAGCTCGAGGAACTCCTGGTTTTACTGGTGCTGACTTGGCAAACTTAGTAAATGAGGCAGCTCTTATAGCTGCAAGAAAATCAAAAAATAAAGTAGATATGTCAGATTTTGAATTCGCCAAAGACAAAGTTTTAATGGGTGTTGAGAGAAAAAGCATGGTAATAAGCGAAGCTGAAAAGAAGAATACCGCCTATCATGAAGCTGGACATGCCTTAGTTGCCAAACTTTCTCCCGGTAGTGATCCCATACACAAAGTAAGTATAATCCCAAGAGGTAGGGCTCTTGGAGTTACCCAACAGCTGCCATTAGGTGATCGATATACATATACAAAGGACTATCTATTGAATACTCTTAAGATTCTATTAGGGGGAAGGGCTGCAGAGGAAATAGCTTTAAACCATATGACTACAGGTGCAGGCAATGATCTCGAGAGAGCAACAGATCTTGCCAGAAGAATGGTCACTGAATGGGGAATGAGTGAGAAATTGGGACCTCTCACTTTCGGGAAAAAGGATGAACAGATCTTTTTAGGTCGTGAAATTGCTCGACATAAAGATTACAGCGATAAAACTTCAGAAGAGATAGATAGTGAAATCAAAAGGATAGTAACGGAAGCATACGAATCAGCTAAAAAGCTTCTTACAGATAATTTTGACTTGCTCGATAAATTAGCAAAAACCCTCTTAGAGAAAGAAACCTTAGAAGGATCAGATATCGACAAGATAATAGCTGAAAGGGGAGTCGTTACCTCTTCGTGATCATCAATCTCAAAGATACATCTCTCGATTTCACAAAAAAAACATATATTATGGGAGTGGTAAATGTCACTCCAGACTCCTTTTCAGACGGTGGTCTTTATTTTCAGAAAGAGGCTGCTATCAAACATGCTCTAAAATTGATAGACGATGGAGCTGATATAATAGACATCGGTGGAGAGTCTACAAGACCGGGATCTCTCCCTGTCACTTTAGATGAGGAGATTAGGCGAACAATACCCGTGGTAGAGGAACTTGCAAAAAGAACTAAAATCCCTATTTCTATCGATACTTATAAAGCTGAGGTGGCAAAAGCAGCTCTCGATGCAGGAGCTTCCATTGTGAACGACATAAGTGCTTTAAGGTTCGATTCAGAGATGGTTCAAGTAGTTGCAAAGTATAAAGCCCCCATCATCTTGATGCATATTAAAGGCACACCCCAAAATATGCAAGTAAATCCTTTTTATAAAGATTTGATACCTGAAATTTTAGATTATTTAAAAGAGAGCATAAGTCTTTGTAAGGAGGCTGAAATAGAAGAGGACAAAATCATTATAGATCCAGGGATAGGTTTCGGCAAAACAGTAGAGCACAACCTCGAGATCTTAGCAAACCTAAAAGAATTTTTATCTTTAAATAAACCCATAGCTGTAGGTGTTTCGAGAAAGTCTTTTATCGGGAAAATTCTCGATGACGCCCCCCCTTCCCAGAGGTTAGAGGGCACTGCTTCTGCTGTAGCTATTGCTGTCTTCAATGGTGCTAATATAGTAAGGGTCCACGATGTGTTGGAAATGTCGAGAGTTGTTAAAATCGCAGAAGCTATCAGAAAACATTTATATATCGACAAAGTTCATTAATATAGTCTTTCATTAAATAACCTTAGAAACATAACAATTAGGGGCTTCTACCCTGACAACTTAAAAGTCAACAGTTTTGAATATTGCGCACCAGAAGGCAATAGAAGACTTTTCATTAAATAAAACTCGGTTACTGTAGCAATTCCGAAGACTTTATCTTTATATTCCATTAGACCCTTGACTAATGGATGAGCAACTATAGGATTCTTAACCCTTCCAATTGTTAAATGGGGAGAGAATTCTCGAGTCTCTTTGTTAAAACCTAAATTCAACAAAGAACTTTCTATGTCCTGATAGAGATTTATTAAAGTATCAGATTTATCAATACCAATCCATAAAACATTGGGTTTTTTTTCATTAGGGAAAGCCCCAGCGCCTTTAATCTTAATATTAAAAGGTCTATGTCTACGGCAAACTTCATTTAGTCTTTGTTCAATCTTTGGGATTATAGACTCCTTTATCTCTCCAAGGAATTTAATGGTTATATGGATGTTTTCCGACGGTACCCATTTGATCTCCTTCGACAGAAGACTCATAGCTCCTACTACCCTTTCAACTTCTGTTTTAATCTCTTGTGGCAAATCCACAGCAATAAAACATCTCATACTTGCCTCCAGCCCTGTATGATTAGGTTGGTCATTAATCCTGCGACTACATCATCGATCATGATTGCCATCCCACCACCGAATCTCCTTTCAACCCATCTTATGGGCACTGGTTTTATAATATCGAAAAGCCTAAACAATATAAAGGCAGATATTAAATATCCAAAAGTCAAAGGCAAGAATTGTATTGAGACGATATACCCCACAAATTCATCTATGATTATTTTTGGTGAATCCTCCATTTGTAAATCCTTCTCTGTAATGTGGGCACATATAACTCCTATAATAAAAAGGATTATCGACGTTAACAATAGCACAAGGTTGCTTGGTTTAGTTATCCAAACCAATAGCATAGCCGCGAAACTTCCAAAGGTACCAGATGCAATGGGTATGTATCCCATATAGAAGAGGGTAGCTATAATTTTACAGGGGCTTCTATAAATCTGCATCCTTTAAAGCATCTTTACATTGACAATGTCTATCATAGGGGATTAACTTAACTATCCCCTTTATAAGGGATTTAATTTTATAAAGACTACTCTTCATCATTATCAAGACTTCCTTCGATGTGAGCTTCTTCGTTGAGATACCGGCTGCTGGGTTAGTAACTACACATATAGAGCTATAGCAAATTTCAAGTTCTCTTGCCAAAACAGCTTCAGGCATAACAGTCATTCCTACAACATCGCATCCAATGGATGAAAAAAATTCTATTTCTTTAGCAGTTTCCAATCTAGGACCATCGACACATATATATGTCCCTCCTTTTACCACCTTAATACCTACATTTTCTGAAGCTTTTAAAATATTATGGCTTAATTCAGAGCAAAAGGGATCGGTGAAGTCAACATGCAGGACCCTATCATTCTCATAGAAAGTAGAAATCCTCCTACCAAAGGTGAAATCAATTATCTGATTAGGTATTAGGATATCCCCTGGCTGTAATAATCTATTAATCCCGCCTACTGCATTGACAGAGATTATCCTCTCAACTCCGAGATTTTTAAATCCCCATATATTGGCTCGATAGTTGACTTTGTGAGGAGGAATATTATGGGAGATTCCGTGTCTTGGGAGGAAGACAATTTCCCTCTCTTCAATCTCTCCTACTTTATAACTGGCAGAAGGGATACCGTAAGGGGTAGTTAGGGAAATTTCATCTAAAACATTTATCCCCTCAATGTCGTATAAACCACTACCACCAATTAAACCTATCCTCATGATTTATTATTTTAGGTGATAAATAATTTAGTTGCAATAATTTTTTAAAAAATCAAGACCTTACTACATTGAGTTGATGGCAAAAACTATTTTACTACCAATTCTACTTAAATCTGTGTTTTAAAAATCTACTGACTATGAGTTAAAATAAAGGAAATGAATATCACCTTTAAAGAATTTCAAGCATTATCCCAGCAAGGCAATATAATACCTCTTTACAAAGAAATACTTGGTGATATAGAAACACCTGTAAATGCTTATCTAAAACTTAATAAAAGGCCCTCCTTTTTACTCGAAAGTGTTTTAGGCGGTGAAATGTGGGCCCGATACTCCTTCATTGGTGTTGACCCAACTCTAATAGTAATCTCCAAAGACAATTCTTTTATAATTACCTCCCAAAACTCATCAGAGACACTGACAACGACAGATCCTCTTAACTCAATAAGGGAAATCTTAAGAAAATTCAAACCTGTGCCTGTTAAAGGGTTGCCGAGATTTACAGGTGGATTAGTTGGATATATAGGATACGATGTGGTTAAATTCTTCGAAAGGGTCCCAGATTATAAAAAGCCTTGTATAGATATGCCAGATATTTATTTAATGTTGGCAGATAACATCTTAATATTCGATAACCTTAAACAGACCATCAAAATCGTTCATAATGCCCATATAAATAATGAAGATGTCAAGACAATTTATAGACGTGCCGAAAAACACATCGATAGCATCATCGAAATTCTAAAAAACGGTGGAAACACTAAAGCCCTTAATAGCCCTACAATTAATTATCAAACTATGCATACTAGTAAAGTAAAATTCTTAAACAGAAGTCTTTTAGACAGTAACATAGAAGGACAATTTTTTTCTAATTTCACAAAAATCGATTTTATGAAGGCAGTTGAGAATGCCAAAGAGTATATTAAAGCAGGAGATATTATACAAGTCGTTCTTTCACAACGTTTTCAAAAGGTTACGAATTCTTCACCTTTTACTATCTATAGGGCTATCAGGTTAATAAATCCTTCTCCTTACATGTACTATATCGATTCTGGGGATTTTCAAATTGTGGGCTCCTCACCAGAAATATTAGTTAGACTCGAAGGTGATAAGATAATCTTAAGACCCATCGCTGGCACTAGAAGAAGGGGAGAGTCTGAAGAGGAAGATAAGCTACTTGAAGAATCACTAAAAAAGGACCCCAAAGAGATCGCAGAACATATTATGTTGGTAGATTTAGGAAGAAATGATGTTGGTAGAGTTGCAGAAGTTGGCTCGGTTAAGGTAACTGAGTTGATGAGTATAGAAAAATATAGCCATGTCATGCATCTTGTCTCTAATGTCGAAGGCAAACTAAGAAGAGGGCTTGATGCCTTCGATGTCCTTAGGTCATGTTTTCCTGCAGGGACTGTTACAGGTGCTCCTAAAGTACGTGCAATGGAGATTATTGAGGAATTAGAACCTGTAAGGAGAGGTCCCTATGCTGGTGCCGTGGGTTATATAAGTTATAATGGCAATATGGATACCTGTATAACCATAAGGACAACAATAGTTAAAGGTGAGACTATCTATATTCAAGCTGGGGCAGGAATTGTTGCCGACTCCATTGCAGAAGAAGAATATTTAGAAACGGTCAACAAAGCAACAGCGATGATGAAGGCAATAGAATTTTTCCAGGATTAAAAAAATAGTTTCAAAAGGAGGTAGGGACTTCCCTGAACGATTTGTATGCTTTTGATGATAGACAATTATGACTCATTTACTTATAACCTCGTACAGTACTTTGGTGAGCTTGGCGAAGATATCAAAGTTTTTAGAAATGATAAAATCACCATTGAAGAAATAGAAAGACTAAATCCTGAAAGAATCGTTATTTCACCAGGCCCTTGTTCTCCGAAAGAAGCTGGCATATCTATAAACGTAATCAAGCACTTTACTGGCAAAAAACCTATTTTAGGGGTATGTCTTGGTCATCAAGCAATCGGAGCCGCCTTTGGTGGTGATATTGTTAGAGCCCCCACTCTGATGCATGGTAAGACTTCCTTAATATATCACGACGGAATAAGTATTTTCGAAGGATTACCGAATCCCTTCGAGGCTACCAGATATCACTCGCTCGTAATAAAGAAAGAGACCTTACCCGATTGTTTAAAGATTACAGCCTGGACCTCAGATGGTGTGATAATGGGAGTTAGACACAAAGATTTTATAGTTGAAGGCGTTCAATTTCATCCAGAATCAATTTTGACCACTGTAGGTAAAGAGCTCTTAAGAAATTTTCTCAAACTTCGATGAGAAACTTATTAGTCTTGCTACTCTTTTTTAAAAAAATCTCGATTATTTTTCTCCAAAACCAGTAAATTAATTTATAAAATAAGGAAGTCTAATGACAGGGACCTATCTTAAAATTGCATAGATTCTCTTTAAGTAAGCATATTTATATGCTATCATTATAAAGAGTGGTTTAAAGACAAAAAAATTCTTATCATAAAATTTATAAGGCCTTAAAGGAGGTAAAAATGCGCATAGCTCTAATTGGTCAGGCAGCTTTTGGAGAAAAGGTTTTGGAAGCTTTGCTAAACAAGGGTGAGAATGTAGTGGGTGTTTTTGCACCTCCTGATCCCCCAGATAAACCATCAGGCATTAAAAAACTTGCAGAAGATAGAGGTATACCAATTTTTCAACCCCAAAATATGAAAGATCCTGAAGTTTATAATATTTTCGTTAAATTGCAACCTGATTTGAATGTTATGGCTTTTGTTACAGATATTATCCCTCAGAAGATTTTAGATTTGCCGAAATTTAAGACTATTCAATATCATCCATCCCTTCTACCAAAACACAGAGGTGGGAGTGCCATCCATTGGGCTATTATAAAAGGGGAGACAAAAACGGGCTTAACCATCTTTTGGCCTGACAAAGGTATAGACACAGGACCTATTTTGTTGCAAAAAGAAGTTGAGATCTTGCCCGATGATACCACAGGTTCTCTCTATTTCAATAAACTCTTCCCTTTAGGGATTGAAGCTATCATTGAAGCGGTTGAGATGGTCAAAAAAGGAGTAGCACCTCGGATCCCCCAAGACGACTCTCAAGCTACTTATGAGCCCCTTTGTACAGAAGATTTGACTAAGATAGATTGGTCAAAGCCGGTAGATGAAGTATACAATCTCATAAGGGGTGCTAATCCATCCCCTGGTGCATGGACAACCTTTAAAGGTGATAAATTAAAGATTTTCGATTGTTCAAAGGAACAAATAGAAAAAGAAGGAGTCTTTGGTGAAGTTATCTCCATACTCGACGACGAATTTGTTGTGGTAGCCAATGGCGGAGTATTACATGTAAAGAGAGTTCAATTGGGTAAAGGTTCAAAGATCAAATCTAAAGATTTTATTAAAGATTCTGGATTAAAAAGAGGAGATGTTTTAGGTCTTTAAAGATTCCTTTTAAATTGACAAATTTTTTTTCTAAAAATTACAATATTATTTCTATTTTTAATTTAGCGGGTAAAATCTAATGAAAATAGTAATTAATGAAATACCTTTAGAAGGTTTAGACATTAACCTCTTAGAGCAGAGAAACTTTGAATCTCTAAGAACTATCTCACCCTACGAACTTACAGTCAGAATCTTAAAGAAGGGAGAAACTGTTTCCTTAAGCGGTAGGGTTAAATGTAAAATAGAACTTCAATGTAGTAGATGTTTGGGTTCTTGTATTCACGAAGTAAATTCCCCTCTTGAAATAGAACTTAGACCTTTAAGGGAAATCAATGAAGAGGGGTATTATGAACTCCAGAAGAGTGAGCTTGATGTAGGTTTTTATACAGGAGGAGTTATAGATCTCGATGATATAGTTAGCGAACAATTATTTTTGAATATACCAATGAAACCACTCTGTTCTACTGAATGTAAAGGTCTGTGCCCTAAGTGTGGAGCTGATTTAAATAAAAACGTGTGTACCTGTAAATCAAAAGAGCTCGATGAAAGGCTTAAAGTTTTAGCTAAATTAATATTGAAAGAGAGGTAGTTCTATGGCAAACCCAACACATAGACATACGAGATCTCGAAGAGATAAAAGAAGAGCCTATTGGAAGGGAAGAGTCCCTAATTTAGTGGCCTGTCCAGATTGTAATGAACCTAAATTCCCCCATAGAGCATGCTATAATTGTGGTTTTTATAACGGCAGAAAGGTAATAGACATCGTATCTAAAGACAAATGAAGATAGCTGTAGACGCGATGGGTGGCGATTTTGCTCCTGAGATGCCCGTAGCTGGAGCTATTGAAGCAGTAAGTGAATATGGCGTCGATATTATCTTGGTTGGCAATAGGGACCAAATACTTGAACATTTAAAGAATAGAAGGTATCCTGAAAATAAAATAAGTATAATACACGCTTCAGAAGTTGTTTTGATGGATGAAACACCATCAATAGCTATTAGAAAGAAAAAAGATTCATCCATTAGAAAAGTAATCGATCTTGTTAGAAATAAAGAGGCAGATGCTTGTGTGAGTGCAGGGCATTCAGGCGTTATGATGGCAACATCCCTCCTATTGCTTGGTAAACTTCCCAATGTTGATAGACCAGCAATAATAACAGCAATGCCATCTTTAACGGGGTTTTTTTATATGATCGATGTTGGTGCTAATGTTGACTGCAAACCAAAAAACCTCGTTCAATTTGCTTATATGGGTGACGCATACTTTAAAGCTATCTTTAGTGGTCAAGTACCAAAAATTGCCCTTTTAAGTATAGGAGAGGAAGACACCAAAGGTAATGAATTGACGAAAGAAGCATTTAAATTATTGAAAAAGACAGATCTAAATTTTATAGGCAATATCGAGGGTAAGGATATCTTTTCTTCCGCAGCAGATTTGATCGTCTGCGATGGATTCATCGGCAATATCGTTCTTAAAGTAAGCGAAGGATTAGCAGAAACCATTATGAAGTTATTACGGAGAGAATTAGCCAGTAAACAGGTAGGCAAATTAGGATATTTGATGATTAAGTCAGCTTTGAAAGATTTTAAAAGAAAGACTGATTACTCAGAGTATGGTGGGGCTCCATTATTGGGGATAAATGGTACATCCATAGTCTGTCATGGTCGATCAACATCTATAGCCATTAAGAATGCTATAAAAGTAGCGATAGATATTGCACAACAGAGAGTTCATGAAAAGATCGCAGAATCATTATCGAAATATGAAAAATTAAGGTGACCACTCTACATGATAAAAACAAAAATTACCTCTACTGGCTCCTATCTACCAGAAAAAAGGCTTACAAATATCGATATCGAAAAGATAATAGATACATCAGATGCATGGATAACCGAAAGAACAGGAATTAAAGAAAGAAGAATAGCAAACGAGTCAGAAACAACTTCAGAACTTGCCTATTGTGCTGCTAAAAGGGCTTTAGAAAAGAAGAATATAAACTCCTGTGAATTAGACTTGATCATTGTTGCTACAGTTTCAGGCGATATGCCTTTTCCTGCCACCGCCTGTATTTTACAAGATAAGCTCGGAGCAAAAAAGGCAGCTGCTTTCGATATTAGCGCAGCCTGCTGTGGTTTTCTATACGGGATGTCAATTGCCGATAGCTTTATTAAAACAGGTCTTTATAAAAAGATCTTACTCGTTGGAGTTGAGGTTCTTTCTAAATTTATTGATTGGAATGACAGAAGCACTTGTATTCTATTTGGTGATGGAGCTGGTGCTGCAATATTAGAACCGACAAACTCTGACAGCGGAATTATATCAACCCATCTCTATTCAGACGGATCTCTTTGGGATCTTATCCATATACCAGGAGGTGGAGCATTACATCCCACATCGAAATATACTCTTGAGAATAAACTACACTACATTAAAATGAGAGGTAACGAGACATATAAAGTTGCTGTAAAAATACTGGAAAGCCTTGTAATAGATACTTTAAAGGCTAATAATCTTAATCCCTCAGATCTTTCGTTGCTAATACCCCACCAAGCAAATCTAAGGATAATCCTTTCTACTGCCAAAAGACTTGGTATCGGATTGGAAAAGATTCTAATAAATATTGATAAGTATGGTAATACTTCAGCGGCATCTATCCCTATCGCTCTCGATGAAGCTATCGATTCAGGTAGAATTAAGAAGGGTGACTATGTATTGCTTGAAGCGATAGGAGCAGGATTGACTTGGGCATCTGCTCTTATAAGATGGTAGGTTATAGAAATATTGAAGGTCACCGTGCAATATCTCAAAGCTATAGCGAAAGGTTTTCTTGATTTCTTCAGAGATGGTTGCCCCATTCTGGCGGGTTCTCTAACTTTTTTTTCGATAATGGCTTTTATTCCTTTTTGCCTCCTAATTTTGACCCTTTTTAATTATATTCTCGGTGCCAATGGTGAATTTGCAAGATTTTTCATTTCAAAACTCAATAAATTATTCCCAGATATCACCTATGAGTTTATAGAGAGAATTTCAAAATCTCTATCTGCAAGAGGAATAGAAGGGTTGACTGTTCCTCTTTATGCCTTTCAATCCTATCAACTTTTTGTTTGTCTTGAATTTGCAATGAAAGCAATTTTTAAGAATGAATCCCTTCGTAATCTTTTTTCTTCGGTAGTTCTTTCGCTACTGCTCGTAACACTAATAATTGTTTTAATTTTCATTTATTTTATAGCTACAACAGTTATGACTATGCTTCTTTATTATCAGAATTTATTACCTTTTATAGAAATCAGTAAGGTTACCGGACTCTTAATTGGCATTTTTCTCCCCTTGGTATTAGTGTTTTTTTCTATAACTTTTGTATATCTAATGATTCCAAAACAGAAAATAGAGTTTAAAAACGCTTTCTTTGGCGCTTTTGTAGCTACTTTACTCTTTGAGATAGCAAAATATATCTTTACAGTCTTAATTGTCAAGGTACTAAATTTGGGAGTTATATATGGTTCTCTCTCTGCAACGATTATTTTTTCACTATGGATTTACTATTCATGGAGCATCTTTTTGTTAGGAGCTGAAACGGTAAAGGTTTTAGAAAAAGAAAACACACCTTAATCTTTTACCCTCCTTCAAATCTATATAAGAGATCACCTGTTCATTTTTTTTAAAATAAAAAGCATTCAAACCTTAAGTTAAAAGTTTTTTAAGCTTAATTCTTAATAAAATACCTATCGATACTTCTTTTAGAGCTATTCTATTGTTACTTTTAGTAACGCTCTATCTATTTCTTATAAAAATTTTTTCAGGCATTTATGGTCTTCTAATTAAACAGAGAAGAATTTAGTTTCTACCTGAGAAGTGAAAAATCTTAAATATCAAAGGTTTATAGAAGGTAAGCATCGATCAGAAGATCCTATGGCACATAATTTGCTATTTCTGCTTTAGAAGCTAAAAAAGTTATATGAAAAACTTAATAGGTGATTTTAGAAAGTCTATATTTGAAATGTTGTTCACTCTTTGGGAGAAATAAAGAACATAAGATAGGAAAAGTGCCTATTATAAATGCAAATTTTGTAGTTCTCGATACAGAACTTACGGGGCTCGATGAAACAAAAGATTCAATAATCTCTATAGCGGGAATAAAGATGGTTGGTAAAAGGATAAAAATAGCTGATTGTTCTTATAATTTTTTAGCTCCTTCATGCAAAATGAATCGTGAAAATATATTAATACATGGTTTAGTCCCTTCAGAATTGGAGGGATATACTGATAAGAAACAGATTTTAAGAAGTTTTCTATCCTTTTTAGAAGATTCCATAATCGTAGGTCATTTTATAATTATAGATTTAGCCTTTTTAAAGAAGGAAGTGCGCCAGCATTTAAATATAAGTTTCAATCCCCTAACAATAGAGATACTCTTCATTTATAGATGGTTAATCGATATTAAGGTTTTACCAGAGGAGTTTCGAGTTAATACATCTTTAGTAGATATTGCTCAATCCTTAGGGATAGAGGTTAAAGAATTACATAATGCACTTAATGATGCTTTTATAACTGCACAAATTTTTCAGAGATTTATCAGCTATTTAGCAACTGTTAAAGTCTTTACGATAGATTCCCTTTTAAAAATTGGTAAGCCTATAGTATCTGGATACATAGGCTTAAAGCAACAAAAACAACATATTTATTAAGGAGGTTTTCATGGATATTAAAACTATCTATTGGACTAAGGTTAGAAACTTAACATGGATCTTTCTCTTTCTGTGGCTTTTTATTGCAGTCTTCCTACCTGTAATAGCTCCCTTATTTAAAGGAGTTAGGATTATTGGGTTGCCTTCACTACACATGTATATTAATGCTTTCATTGTAATAGTTATGGGGGTAGTTCTTATTTTTATTTATGCTGCAATTATGAATAAGTTCGATGCAGAACTTAAATCTAAGGTCAAAGAGGAGGAATTAGAATGAAAATGTCGATGCCAGTTAAAGCGACGGCTATTGCAATTGTAGTCTGGATAATCAGTTTTTTAATAGTGACTGCAATTGCAGGTGAATTCTATGGTAGTATTGTAATGACCATAGGATCAATACTTGTTTATTTAGTATTAGCTCTGGCTCTTAGATCTCCATCTGCCCATGACTTCTATGTGGCTGGTAGAGACATCCCGGCTTTGGTTAATGGTGCTGCCACAGGGGCAGACTGGATGAGTGCTGCGAGCTACCTATCTATGGCAGGTGCTATTGCCTTGATGGGTTATGATGCTATGCCATTCATAATTGGCTGGACCTTAGGCTATACCCTCATGTCCTTTACTATAGCTCCTTTTGTTAGAAAATCAAAGACTTATACCGTGCCAGAGTTGCTTGAGAAGAGAGCGGGAGGATGGGGACCTGTTAGATCTGTTGCTGTTGTGATGATTTTCATCATGTCCCTAACTTACTTAACTGCTCAGCTTGTTGGTGTAGGTGTCGTCTTTTCCAGATTCTTAGGATTACCAGCTACCGTTTCGGTCTTTTTAGGAGTTTTTGGAGCCCTTGCCTATGCTTGGACAAGTGGTTGGAAGAGCATCACTTGGGTGCAATTTTTGCAATATTGGGTCATGATTTCTATGTATTGTCTTCCCGTTTTCATTGCTGGTTATTACCTATATTTGTGGGCACCAATACCACACTTTACATATGGCGATCTCATTACAAGAATTGAAGCACGAGAAGCAGCTTTTGGACTACCAGCCTGGACAGAGCCCTTCGTAAGAACTGTAGGTGGCGGCAAAGGTCCTGTTAACTGGATAATGTTCGCTCTTGTATTGATGTTAGGTACCATGGGTCTTCCCCATATCTTGGTTAGATTCTATACAGTAAGAACAGTCTCAGCTGCAAGAGTAAGTGTTGGATGGGCTTTGCTGTTTATAGGTTTATTATATACAACAGCTACGATTTATGCTACTATAGCCAGAGATAGTTTTTCTGCCTTATGGGGCAAACCGATAAGCGAAGTAATGACTACAGGGTGGATACAAAAATGGTTACCTACAGGTCTTGTTAAAGTGGGAGATAAGAATGGAGACGGTATCCTCCAACCAGCCGAATTGGTCTTCCATGGTGACATAGTCGTCGTTGGTATGCCTGATATGTTTGGTATGGCATGGTTTATCGCTCCTTTAGTAGCTGTTGGCGGATTAGCTGCAGCTCTCAGTACAGCTGATGGTCTGTTACTTGCTATGTCAACGGGAATAACTCGTGATATCTATAAGAGATTTATTAACCCTAAAGCTACAGAAGCTGGAGAGCTACTAATAGTGAGAATATTGTTAGTGGTTATAGGTTTTGTCGGTGCTGTTATGGCTTACTATGCCTTGAAAGATCCTGGTTTTGCCGTTTATGTCGTTCTATTAGTTGGTTGGGCCTTCGTCTTTGCTGCTTGCTCCTTTACGCCTATAATTATGTTGGGTATTTTCTGGAAGAGACTTAATAGATATGGTATGCTTTTAGGTATGATAGTTGGAATGGCTGTAGCTTTACCTTATGTTATAGCGGTAGGCATATTCAAAGCACCACCCCTTGAATTATTTGGTGACAAAATAAGTACAATAGGTTGGGGATTGGTAGCATTCTTTGCTAATGCTATAACCGCTATCGTTGTTTCACTTTTGACTAAACCAGAGGGTCCAGAGGTTGAAAGATTCGTCGATAGTATGAGACTGCCCGACTAATATCAAGATTCCAGAGAGATAATAAAGCCCATGGCAACTTCACAGTTGTTATGGGCTTCAACTTTTTATATTTAAGTTTTTGAGAGCTTTTTAGGAGGCCAAATTAAATTGGTATCTTTCTTAAAGGCTGTCAACACAACAGTTCTCAACTTATACAGACGATAAACATAAGTGATCGCAATTTTAACTCCCTTGAATTCATCATAACAGTATACTTCTTTATCGCCAAAGAGCTTACGCCGAAACCCTCTTGTCTCATCAAAACATTCAATATTTTTATTTACACCCTTATCAGTCACAATTATCACGTGACAACCAGACTTATCCTCATGAAACCTTTTTTTCCCTTCACCAATGTACAAATTACAGTATTCAAGTAAAACATCTACTAAATCCTCGCATTTCATTAGACACCTTCGTTTTGTTGACCCTTTATAAATTACTAAAGAAGTATATCAGAATTTCAATACATTAGCAAACTTTTAAAAACTAAGCCTCAGTAAAAAACCTGTGAAAACTTTTAAAAATTAAATTTTAAAAAAAGAGAAGTCCTTTAGAAAATCGATGAAAGAGCCTTCTAAAAAATTCATCTGTGCTAAAGAGGCAGAAGCCATAATTTCTTACTTAATTTATCTATATGATCATCTTTAATCATAGAATTCACAAAGGGATGACAGAGCAATATATTAAAAAAAAGAATTAAAAGATTGATTAAAGAACAAAAATATTATATCTTACTCTCACTAACTCTTGAACCTTGGAGATTACGCTAAAAGCTTCTTTTATAGTCCTCTTTTCAAGATTACTTAAAGAGTCAGGATAAATGAAATTATCGGGTGAGAGACCTGCCTTTATTTGCTCATATTGATGCCGCATTCTTAGGAACATAATAAACTCAAAGGCATGTTCTAACTCGCTTCCATGTTGTTTAATTATTTGAACTTTATCTTTAAGCGCATCTAGCCTATCAAGAGTTGATGTCTCTCTAATACGCATTTCCAATGATAGAACCCTCGCTATATCTACAACTAAAGCTATTCCTTTTGTCTTCAAATCGAGCTGGTTTTTATGCTCTCCGCTCTTTTCGACAACGAGGGTTTTAAAGAATCCAATTGGTGGAGTATTCTCAATTGCCATTTTGGCAATAAAGTGTAAGAAATCTTTACGATCTCTCAATAAATAGAAGATATAATCTCTTAGCGATTCTGCAAGACTAAAATCCCCATATACAGGTCTGAAATCTAAGAATATGACAGATTTGAGAACAGCATCTGAGGTTGGTACAGCAAACCAACGAGCGAAATATTTTTTCCAAACACTCAGAGGTTGACACCAATTTGGATTAGTAGCCATATAATCAGCAGGACAAAGAGGAAATCCACATCTCACAAGACTATCCCTAACAAATAAAGCAAATTCTGGGAAATATCTTTTTATCTCCTCTTGCTCCTTTTCATTGGTGGGGTCAGCATAAATGATTGCATTATCTTGATCTGTCTTAAAGGTTTGTTCTCTCCGCCCTTCACTTCCATAGACAATCCAGCAATATGGCACAGGTGGTGCACCAAATTTTTGTTCAGCAATCTCAAGTATTTTCTTCAACATTCTATCATTAATTTCAGATATAACTTTGCCAATATTGCTTGCTTTAACATTTTCATTTAAGAATTTTCCAATAATATTATCTACTCCCCTCGATAAAACAACTAAACCATCAATCGTTTGTTGGTTTTCGATGTCCTTAGCTATTGCAATTGGAGATGTCCCCTGAAGCAACATAAGGTCATGATTAGTTATCATCCCGACTAATTTTCCATCTTTGACGACTAAGACATGGTGAATATTATGCCGTAGCATCTTCAGAAGAACTTCAAAACCAAACTCTTTCACATCAGCTCTGATAAGGGGTGGATTCATAATATTTCTGATAGGTTCATTAACATCTCTACCCTTTGCTACTACCTTATCCCTCAAATCTCTATCGGTTACAATGCCAACAGGCATGTTGTTTGAGTCAACCAAGACGAGAGAACTTATTCTATTGGCTGCCATCAAACCTGCTGCATTCTGAATAGATATGTCTTGATTTGCTGTTATGACATTTTTCGTAGCAAATTCTCCAATAGGAGTAGTATAAAAGATATTACCCCCCACACTATAAGGAACACTACTTTTATAAATCTTGTCGTAAGCTTTATCTAAAAAGATATTGAGGAAAGACTGTTGGAAAAACTCTTTTATGTGTGGATTAGTATTTATGAGTTGAACTATAACATCTACTTTCAGTAGATAACATATTGTATCTTCAACTGCTATTACATTAGCTCTCGACTTTTGAGCTCCAAAGACAGCAAGATATCCTATAAGTTCTCCATCACTTCTATAATCAATCACTACTTCATCTACTCCTACAAAACCGACTGATATTTTAACGGCCCCCTTTTTTATTACTTTTATATATTCACTCATAGGGCCACCTTGATAGAGAATAACAGTCCCCTTAGGATAATATTCCATAGAGACGTCTTTAGTAATACTCCTAAGGGTTTTTTCATCTAAAAACTGAAAAGGAGGGATTTTACTGAGGAAATCAATTACTTCTTGTAAAACTATGTTATTATTGTTGCTCATAAAAAACCTTCCTGCAATAAATATACCAAAAACACTTCTTAAATATACTCTATGATCTTCTTAACTATGATGAAAGAGGATAAATCCTTAGTGAGCTTACATTACCAATTATTAAGAGTATATAGAGATATAATGTTACTTGAAGTTGCATATGTGTATCGAAAAGTAACTTTCTTACTTTCTTAAAAGTCCCCATCTCTTTCTTTTTTCCCATAGAGCTTTCCTTGTGATTCCAAGCATTGAGGCAAGATCTTGTTCGCTGTATTTTGATTGGTATTTTATTATCATTCTTTTAGTATATTCCTCAATCGATAGAGGAATAGCCGGTTCGTCAAAAGTCTCTATTTGTGCATCTCTTACTTCTTCTGGAAGGTGTTCTACTCCGATAGTCGATGTATTAGAAAGTAGAACAGCTCTCTCTATTACATTTTTCAATTCCCTTATATTGCCAGGCCAGTGATAGTTCTTAAGAATTTTCATCGCTGAATCATCAATGGCCTTTATGGGCTTGCCCATTTCATCAGAATAAATTTTAAGGAAATGCTCAGCTAAAATTCTAATATCTTCCCCCCTATCCCTTAATGGAGGAAGTTTAATTGTGATTACTTTTAAACGGTAATATAAATCCTCTCTAAATTTTCCTTCTTTAACGTAACTATACAAATCTGCATTTGTGGCGGCTATAAATCTTATATCCACTTTTCTACTTTGTAAAGAGCCAATAGGTCTAATCTCTTTGTCATCTAAGACC
>JAOAEO010000129.1 GCA_026416735.1 Thermodesulfovibrionales bacterium | reverse complement strand
CACTCTCCCAGTCATTATATAAGCTGCATTAGTTTTGGTTGCAAAAGGGATAAAATACCTTGCTCTATCGAGAGCATAATTTTTATAAAGTCTCTCTGCTACTTTACTGTCAATATCAGGTGGTAAAGAGAGTGCCGATGGATTGTTTTTTATAAAATCATCAAGTGTAGAATAAACCTCTCCATAGCATTGAAAACACAATTTCATCAATTCATACCACTCTTCTTTTATATCTTCTGGAATTCCAAGTAAAGAAGGTTCTGGCAGGTTAGAACTCTCCATTTTTATATATCTTGTGCTTGATTCTTGTCCATCACAGAGTTGAGCTATTTCAAAAATCTTATACGCAAGATACATTGTACATCCGTCAATTACAACTGGTAAACCTCCAGTCATTCCGCCTATAGAAGCATGTCCATAGTCAATAAATTTAAATATTCTGTCAACTGAGCTTTCGGGATCTTTCCAATCAATAGAAGCAAGTATCTCATCAATACCTTTATTGGATCTTGAATATCTCGCAAGTACACTCGCAAGGAGTTCTGGTGTTACTATTGGATTATCTTTTGCATAAGGAGGAGGACAAATACCGAGTGCTTTTACTTTCATATAAAAAATACCCCCTTTTTCAGGGGGTTAAAGTTAAAGATTAATATCTATAGTGCTCTGGTTTATATGGTCCATCAACAGAAACACCTATATAGTCTGCCTGTTTCTTTGTAAGTTTGGTAAGTTTAACTCCCAACTTTTCAAGATGAAGTCTTGCTACCTCTTCGTCAAGTTTCTTTGAGAGCCTGTACACACCGGGTTTGTAACTATTACGATTTTTCCATAGATCTATTTGGGCAAGAGTTTGATTTGTAAATGAGTTAGACATCACGAAAGAAGGATGTCCATTTGCACACCCTAAGTTTACAAGCCTACCTTCAGCAAGAACATAGATAGCATGCCCATCTGGGAAAATGTATTTGTCAACTTGAGGTTTTATATTTATTTTCTTGATACCTTCAACTTTCTCTAATTGAGTAACTTGGATTTCATTATCAAAATGGCCTATATTGCATACAATGGCCTGATCTTTCATCTTTTTCATATGTTCAACCGTAATTACATCTATGTTACCAGTTGCTGTAACATAAATATCTCCTCGACCGAGGGTCTCTTCTACAGTGGTTACCTCATAACCTGCCATTGCTGCTTGTAAAGCACAGATTGGATCTACTTCTGTTACAATTACTCTTGCTCCAAGTCCTCTCATTGACTGAGCACAACCTTTACCTACATCTCCATACCCACACACTACCACCACTTTTCCAGCTATCATAACGCCAGTAGCTCTTTTTATTCCATCAGCGAGAGATTCTCGGCAACCATAAAGATTGTCAAATTTTGACTTTGTTACAGAATCATTAACATTAATAGCTGGGACAAGAAGTTTCCCTTTTTCCATCATCTGATAAAGGCGATGAACACCAGTAGTAGTTTCTTCAGAGACTCCGTACCATTCTTTAACTAATTTATGCCAATACTTAGGATCTTTTTCATAAACCGAGATCAGAACTCTTTTAAGAGCTCTTTCGTCTTCGCTTTCTGATGGCTGCTTAACCCAGTCATCTCCCTCTTCGAGTTCATAACCTTTATGGATAATAAGTGTAGCATCTCCGCCATCATCAACTACAAGATTAGGTCCCTTCCCATCTGGAAATTTAAGTGCTAAGAAGGTACATGCCCAATATTCATCTAAGGTTTCTCCTTTCCAAGCAAAGACTGGGATATTTCGCTTTGCAATGGCTGCTGCAGCCTGATTTTGAGTTGAAAAAATATTGCATGATGCCCATCTCACTGAAGCTCCGAGTTCTACGAGGGTCTCTATTAATACTGCTGTCTGGATTGTCATATGAAGAGAACCACTTATTCTTGCTCCAGCAAGTGGCTTTTCCTTAGAATACTTTTCCCTAACTGCCATAAGCCCAGGCATCTCTTTCTCTGCAATCTCAATTTCCTTCCTGCCTAAATCTGCTAAACCAATATCAGCAACAAGATATGGAATATTTTCAAAAATATTCACATGTGGTGACATTACAAAACTCCTTCTTTTTTTGATTATTATTTAGTTATATATTAAAATATAATTTAACTTACTCTTATTTTAAAAGCCCCTTAGAATTACTATTCTTGCAACTTACATAATTATTAAATACATAGTAATTAAACTTTTTATTTCTCACTTAAATTTAAATAGAGATTTTTTTCATCACTTATAACCTGTAACTTTTATATCTCCTCAAAAAGCTACCTTATATTTTCAATCAATATGTTAATAAAGACTTTCTCCTTCTGCGGCGGGTCACTTAAAGCCAACTCTGTACTTTTAATACGTATATGCAGACTTGCTTCAACTTAGATGCTAACTATCCAATCCCCCAAGTAGTAATTAGTATTTTCTTAAGTATCTAATAATTATCTTTAGGTCTTAAGAAACATAAGATTGGATATAGAGTGAGGGCAAGAATAATAAAAATACCCAAAAGTTCAAAAATTTAAATTATATTTATGTTTGGTGAATTGTAATCTTAATTTTTTACCCATTTTTTAAGTGATAAGAGGGTATGCAAACAGTTCTACTTGTTGAAGATAATAAAGATTTGAGAGAGAACATCAAATGGGCGCTTAAGTCTTTTTATAATGTAATAGAAGCAGATTCAAAAGTGAGTTGTATTGAAGAATTTAAGAAATATCGCCCAGCTGTGGTGTGTCTCGATTTGGGACTTGACAATAAGGATGATTGTGGACTTTCTATAATAGACGAGCTTTTAGCAATAGATCGTTTTACAAAAATTTTAATTATTACTGGTTCAACAAATATCTCTTATGGACTGGAATCAATAAAAAGAGGAGCCTTTGACTACTTAAATAAACCAGTACCTATTGAAGAGATTAAATCTGCCATAGAGAGAGCTATAAGAATAAGTGTCTTAGAGAGGGCAAGTGTAGCCTCATCATCAAGTAGTGCAATTACTCCAATGGGACTTCAGATAAATAATGCAACTTTTATGATAGGTACCTCGAAAAACATGCAAGAGATTTTTGAACATATAAAAAAACTTGCAGAATTAGATGTAAATGTACTTATAATAGGAGAAAGTGGTACTGGAAAAGAGTTATGTGCACGTGCAATTCACTACTTAGGTCCCAGAAAAACTGCTAATTTTGTACCTATAAACTGTGGAGCTATTCCAGAAAATTTAATAGAATCAGAGCTCTTTGGATATGTTAAGGGAGCTTTTACTGGAGCTACTGCCGATAAAGAAGGACTCATTGAATCGGCAGATGGGGGAACTCTCCTTCTCGATGAAATCGGAGAAATGCCCAAAAATTTACAAGTAAGATTACTTAGATTTCTTGAAGATCAAAAAGTTCAGCGTATAGGTTCAACTATTTTCAAAAAGGTGAATGTAAGAGTTATAGCTGCTACCAACCGAAAAGATATAATTAAGCAAAATGATGATTCTGCTGGACTTAGAGAAGATCTATATTATCGCTTGAGCGAATTTCAGATAGATCTTCCTCCCCTAAGAGAAAGAGGAGAAGATGTAATACTAATAGCAGAAGCAATAATAGAAAACTTCCGAAGAAAATTTAATAGAGCAAGGCTCGCTTTAAGTCCGCGGGCAAAAAGTGCTCTTTTTTCTTATTCTTGGCCTGGTAATGTTCGTGAACTCGAAAATAAATTAAGTAGAGCAGCCATTACTTGTAAAAATGATCTAATAGAGCCAGAGGACCTCCAGCTTTCGGCACCTACTGGTAGTCCAGAAAATATTTTTGTTTGTAAACCTTATGAAGAAGCAAAAAATGCTTTTGACAAAGAGTACCTTATCTCTCTTTTAAAGCAAACAAAGGGTAATGTCTTAGAAGCTTCCAATATTTCTGGCATTAGCCGTCCTACTATTTACAATATGAT
>JAOAEO010000128.1 GCA_026416735.1 Thermodesulfovibrionales bacterium | reverse complement strand
GTCGTAATGTCTGCCATTATCACAAGAGGTCTTGCACCTTTTGCAAGCACGCTTCTACCACCAGCACCGGAAAAACAGGAGTCAAGTAAAACTATGACTTCTTGAGCCTGAATTTTACCAAGTTTCTCATAGAGTTTCTTTAGAGGATAGCCTGTAACCTCGAGATAATTTGGATCGCCGTCAAAAGGCACAATATAGGCATCTCCTGTCTTAGGCTCCGGTGCACCATGCCCTGAATAGTAAACAAAAACTCTACTATCTCTTTTAACCCTATTTGGGAGCCATGCCTCAATTGCCTTTTCAATGGCTGATTTTGTTGCCTTTTCATCTGTAATTAGCTCTATGTTTCTTTCCTGAAAACCTAATGCCTTTAAATAATCTTTTACAATCAGGGCATCACCTTTGGAAAAGTCAGACTTTGGAAGTCCCTGATACTTCTCTATGCCAATTACAATGGCAAAATCATCAGGCCGCGGAGAGGATTTAAAATCAGGAATTTCTCGGATGTTTTCAACAGTTTTTTCTTCAATTAAAGGTAGAACTGGTTTTGGCGTATAAGCAGGTTTTTTTGCATAAGCAGGGATTTTTGGCGCTGTTGGGTCAAGTGTAAGTCTTGCATCTACAAGTTCTAATGTGTATTTATCAGCATACACGAGATTGCCGTTTATATAGACTACATCTTTATTTGCAGAAATCTCCATTGCCTTATCCCTCTGCACAGGGATATGCGCCTTTGTTTCACCAATTTCTATTTCAAATCCACCTTTATCAGCATCGTATCTGCCAAGCTTAACCTTTGTTGAATAGGGTATCTTCACATTTTTTACTCTTTGAAAATACTCCTGCGTGGTTTCAAATTCATCTTTTTTGAAAAATTCAGCAATCTCAATACCAACCGCCTCATAGATGGATACTTTTCCAAAACGATCTCCCATAGCAATGAGTTTACTATCAGGGCTAAGCGATAAAATACCCCATTCAATACCACCGAAATACCCAAATTCCTGAATTTTTTCACCCGTTGTTATATCCCAAAGTATAGCTTGTACTCTGTCGGTCCCGTCCGTGAGAATTTTAGTATTAGAAACAAAAGCATAAAAATTATATATACGATGTAATATTCTAATTTCCTTGCCCGTTGCTACATCAAAAATGACAACTGGTAAAAATTCCATAGTTCTTTTGCTATCATCAACGCCATATCCTTTTGCCACAATGAGTTTACCATCAGGACTGAAATAAACTTCTTTTCCCTCGTATCTTCTATACTTTAATTCTGATTTAGGATATTCAAAGATTTTAAGTTCTTTGAAATTTATAAGATCTATTAGTATAGCTGCTTTGTTATTACCTGTTATTGCAAGTAGCTTACCATCGGGACTGAATGCAACAGAAGCAGGAGTCTTTATATCATCAAATGTCTTTAGTTTTCTACCAGTTGCTACATCCCAAAGTATAGCCTTCTTACCATCTGCTGTTGCAAGAAGTTTACTGTCAGGGCTGAATTGGATGGAGGTTCGCCTTGATCCATCAAAACTATATAATTGTAGAGTTTGAAGTTCTTTACCAGTTTTTACATCCCAGATTTTTACTGTTTCATCTCCGCTCCTTGTTGCAAGCAGTTTACCGTCAGGACTAAAGATCACAGCAATAATCCATTTAGTATGACCCTCTAAGCTTGTGAATACTTTGCCTGTTTCAACATCCCAAAGAATAACCTTTTTATCTTGTCCTCCTGATGCGAGGTGTTTACCGTCAGGGCTGAAAACGCAAGAATAAACGGATTCAGAATGTCCTGATAGAATTTTAAGGAGTTTTGGTGTAGCAACTGATTCTATGGGCAGATATATTTTTTCAGATAAAGTTTTAGAAGCTAACGATTGCACATAAAGAGGACTGGAACCCAGTTTAACAATAAAAGATAACTTTTTACCATCACGTAGGACGAGTATCATTGTTTTATCCCCGGGTTTCAATGTGGAAACTGCTTGAAGAAGATCTGTATAAGTTTTTATTTTTTTTCCATTAAATTCTAAAATTACATCCCCTTCCTTAATCCCCGCCTCTTCAGCAGGCCCTCCTTTTACTACATTTACAACTAAAGCACCTTCTGTCTTATCAAGCTTGAAAGCCCTTGCTACCTCTTCGGTAACATCTTGAATGCTAACTCCCAGCCATGCCCTTTCCTCAGCACTTACATTGGCAATGGCTAAAAAGATAATTAAGAGAATAAATAAAAGACATAATCTCTTCATTTTACCCTCCGATTCTCATTCATCGCCTTTAATTTAAATGATTTCATCTTTTTATTCTATAAACCACTGTTGCCTCTGTCCATTCATCTGGCTCAAGTTGATTTAGTCTTTTCACAAGGTCGCTTATCATGCCTGTGGATTTCGCATCATATACCTTGAACATACCTTCCTGAAACCCCAGTGGAATGAGTTCCTCCTTTTTCTTTGTGGCTATAATTTTAATCCTTTCTTCTGCAACCTTTCCTTTAAAATCGGGAAGAAACATAGCTTTCAAACTTATTCTGTTACCTGATGGTGGGAATTCATATGCCTTATTTGCCTTGATGAAATTATCTTGATTAATTGAATTAGGCATAAGTAGTGTAACAGAACCATCGGCGGCAATTGAAAAGATATAAATATAGCAGTCTTCGTTTGCCTGATAAAATATCTTTACCTTATCACCTTCTTTTAAATCTGATTTCGAAAGAGAGAGTTTGATAGATATGCCATGACCCTTTTCAGGATATACAGGTTCTACAAGGGCTTTGATTTTTACTTTATAAAGATTTCTATCCTTTTCATCCCAGCCCTCTTTTATAACTTCGACTTTTTGGATTTTTCCCCTTACCGAGGCATAAACCAAATCTTCTGCGAGTTGGCTGTTTGAGACAAGGGTGTGGGACTTTATGAAATTACCAACCGCTTCTTCCATTGCCTTTCTCTGTGCATCCGCCTTTGCCCTTGCCATGACCTCTTTTGGTGTATCAATCTCACTCATATAAGCCTCGCCTTCAGCTTCAATCCAGGCAGGTTTCTCAGAGGCATAAGACTGAGGTAAATGAATAAAAAGACATGTAAAAAACCCCATAGCAATTACAAAAATCATTTTAGACTTCTTCAAAACTTCTCTCATAAAACTTCCTATTTTTTCAATATCTCACTATTTTTGCATGCCTCGTCAATTTTGAAGTTATTACATAGATAAAGATTTTCTTCTGTCATGTTTTAACAATCTTTTATAAAGGCTTTTATTATTCATAATACATTGCTTTAAATCTAATCTCTCATTCAACCCCACTAATCCTTAATCCCTTCGGATATTCTATATTAAACTTTAAGGTTAGTTTTTTTGTAGCCTTTGGCTCTATCTTAATCTTCCAAGTTATTATGCCATCTTTTGAGATCTCTGCTTCTTTTTCTGATGGTGCTTCTAACTGGACCTTTATCTGTTCGTTTAGAGAAACCGGATAGTTATCTTTTACTACGAGGGCTATATCCCTTGTTTTGCCATTCTTTATAGTTATCTCATACTCATATACTATCTTTTCAGTCTTTGACACAATCCCAGTATACTCTGTAAATTTCTTAACCCTCTTTCTTTCTATCTTGATTGATTCATCAATGCCTAAAGGGATAAGCATATCCTCATTTGGTGTATAGGTCTTATTTAACTGCTCAGAGCTCACAAACCTACCATCAAGATAGACATTTAGCTTACCCATAAAAATTGGAAAATCAAAGGGATTTGGAAAGACACTATTTAGGTATACATACTGCGATAGCTTAGGAATGGCATGGTAATTTAAAAGACCTTCTTTTTGTGCCTTATCCACTATCTTTGATGTTAAAAATACCCTGTGTGACTGATTGTCCGATGGAATAGTTACTGGATCTTTTAAGGTAAAGCTGAAAGAAGTAAGCCCCTCTTTTAATTCAGGCAGTTCTTCCTCTTCTGGTGCTTCCCTATCTTCCTTAGCC
>JAOAEO010000127.1 GCA_026416735.1 Thermodesulfovibrionales bacterium | reverse complement strand
CTTACATCCTTATATATTGAGCAGGCAAAGGCTCTTTTTCTAACTTTAAATCCTGAAGTAGCCTCGCTTACATAAACAGAGAGACCCATAAATACAAAGGGTGCTTATCTTACTTATCTCCCTAAACCTCTTCTCACACAGCTTATGCACATTCTTCAGTATATCCCTTCTATATTCTTGAAATAATCTCTAAGTGATTCATTTATGGATTTATTGCAACAGATATCTACTTTCTGCCAAATTATATCGTATTTTCTGAGTTCTTCTTTAGTATTTTGTTTAGTCTTAGATTTTTTTCCGAAAACAGAGAGTTTATTTATTAATCCAATTATGTTTTTATCCTCAATCTTATTATAAATTTTAATTCGTTGGCATCCCAATCCTCTATAAATCCATTAATTTTATCGATGAGATTTTTACAGTAAACAGTAGCATCAAATTGAACATATTTTATAGCTTCATCTTTCGATTTTAATGCAACATCTGGCTTATCGAGATAGAGATTGATATCAGCATAGAAGAGTTTTTGCCTTATCTTTTCCTTTAAGAAAAAAGGCAGAAAATCTTTGTTATTTAAATCTGTATATACATGTCTAATTTACTTTGTAATATTTTATTAAGTCTTTAATTTGTTGAGTATAGCTTCAACACGTTCTAAATGGGACTTGGCACTTTGAGTATATATCTTGATGTCTCGTTCAAGGTTTTTGCCTTGTGAAGCTCCACCAAGAATTTGATTTATAATAAAGGTTCAAAGGCTATATAATAGTATTTAATATCAGTATTCAATTCAGCTATTCTTGCATTGTTCTTTTTCTATTATGCTTATATGGGCAAAGCCCTGTTTAATATAAGTGAAATAATAGCTCCTAAGAAGACCAATAAAAAAATCTCTTTTAGATCTAAGATAATACTTACAGTATACACCTTCTTTTGAAACTAAAAGCTCAATCGGTTATCCTTTCTTTTGACAACTCCTAAGATATCAGAGCATAGAACAAAAATAAGTAAGAAAAGTATGCAACTTATTTTTTGGTTTTTTTCATGATCGTACTCCTGTTTAAATTGAAAAATATATGTTTAATGATAATATTGCTATAGGGATTTGTGGGTGCCGCTTTTTTTCAGATATTCAGACATTTGTTCCTCCAAAGGATTAAGGTTGAGTTGAGAGAGATAGAAGCAATCAAAATTAGAAGGTTTTGTAATATTTATCACTTAATAACCAAAAATGCTAGATGGCGCATAGTTATTATATCTTACTGGCTATATTTTATTTCGGAAGATAACTATTACATATAATATCTTTTGAAGAATGAAAATACAGTCTCCGCTATAAGATGGTTTTAATTGGACTGCGTGAGAAGAAGAAAAGAAAGAAGATAGCAATCTACTTAGGAAAATGTGGATTTATCTATCTTAAAACTTATTTTATGTATTCCGTTAGTATATAATTAAATTATTTTGGACAGCACTTTGAAAATGCAAATCTATGAATTCTCTATAAACTGTCTTTTAGTAAATAAGCTACTTTGTTACATTATCGCTTTGTAATAAATAAAAAAAGAAAATAAAGATATATCAAGCCATTGTTAAAAATCAACCTTATCGATAGAGATTTTCTCCGAGGTGTATAAGTTGGTTATCTTTGGATCTTGACTCCCCAATACTTGTAACGTAGATGGCAGGTTTATCTACAACAGGACATTTCGTTTCACATATGCCACAACCTATACATAAATGGAGATCAACATGGGGCTGTAGTAGAACTAATTTGAGCCCTTCTTTGTCTACCACCTCAACTTTCTCAAACCAAATTGCCTTTTTAGGGGTTGGGCAGACCTCTTCACAGACGATACAAGATCTTTTATGAGCATAGGGTATGCATCTGCCCTTATCTATCATTGCAAGACCTATTTTGATCTTTGTTTTTTCTTCAACTGAAAGTCTCTTGATAGCTCCAGTGGGGCAGACTTGCCCACAGAGTGTGCATCGGTATTCACAATAGCCGATTTTAGGTATAAGAATGGGTGTCCATAGGCCCTCTAATCCAGCTTCAAGAAAAGTTGGTTGTAAACCATTAGTCAGACAGACCTTCATACACTCTCCACATCTGACACATTTTTTTAAAAAGTCCTTTTCTGGCTGAGCTCCAGGAGGTCTTATTAGTAAAGGATTAAAAAAGTTTTCTTTATTCAAAGGATTTTGCTTTAGGATAGGTACAGCAGCTACCGCAGAAATAGTTGACATAAGGACCCTTCTTCTACCAAGGTTTAAAGCATAAGTTTTTATCTCTTTACTAAAGCCAAAGCTTACTGCATTATTTGGACAGATGTCATCACAATTCCAGCAGAAGAGGCATTCAGATTGGCGCCATCTATTTTTTCGGTCAGGTAGAGCATTACTTTGACAAATTGTGGCACATTTTCCACATTCAGTGCACCCTTCACTTACTGATCTCTTAAGGAGGGAAAAAGTAGACAAAATACCCAGTAGCGCACCAAGGGGGCAAAGATATTTGCACCAAAATCTTCTCTCAATAAAATTAAGTGCGAGAATACTAATAAATAGAAAGCCAATGAAGAATCCTTGCTTATAATAGGATTGTTGAAAGAGTAAAATGGTTCTTTTAAGTAAAGAATATATATATTCTGATATATCAATGACTACAGGAATTCTTAGATTGTAAATACTATCAAAGAAGGATGTTATCATGTAGTTAAAGGCGGGATAGATGCTTATTGATAAGGATCTGATTAAAAACGACAAAGGATCGAGAATACCTGTAATCTGGATTCCTAAAAAGGAGCTCACTATAAAAAAGATAAGTATGTAATATTTCAGCTTATAAAGTTCCTCTCTTTGTAAAGGGAAGGAGGGTTTTTTCAGTGTGCTAACTATGTTGTTAAGCGTTCCTAAAGGGCAGATCCAGCCACAGAAGACTCTTCCAAAGATTGCAGTCACGAAGATCAAAATCAGCGAAAGATAAAAGGCTTTCTCTACTGTATGAGCAGAGAGCAAGGTGGTTATTAGCAGTAATGGATCGAAATCGAGAAATATCTTTACTGGATAGCCCAGTTCATCCTTACCTTTTGACTCAGTTTGAATAAAAAGAAAGAGGAATATCAGTAAAAAGAGAGCTTGGGATAGTCTTCTAAGATTCTTCATTTAGAAAGATCTCTGATATGTAACTTAAGTAATTACTACGATGGATAAAAGAATACCATATTCGAATTTGTATCTCTCTAATAGCCATACATTAGAAGTTTATTTGAGATTGTTTCAGTGGATACGGAGATTAGTTGAATCAAAGGTAGATATTTAGTAATTTTTATATCTTGAGTTTTTTTATATTCATTTTTGTTAGATCCATGTTTCCTTTGCCCATTTGATGAGCTATTCTTACATACCCAAGATCACTTCCTTTCATGCCAAAGAGAGTTGCTCCATATGAATCTACGGCAACTTGGTCAGTACCAACTACGACTGTGTTGATTTTTTTAACATCAGAAAGATTCCCACCTTGTGGTCCATTAGCTATCAGTATTCTTACTGCGTCTAAAACTGTTAAAGTAGGTTTAATGAAAATAGCAAGATCAGCTATACTCTCATCAAGCCTTTGGTGTATAGCCCCCCTCGATCCCCCCATAACGCCCATCCAGTTTTTCATAGCCATAGTTAAACGTGCAAGCCCGTGATGCTTCGCTATGGGAACGTTGATTATTTTGTCAGCTTCTAGAATATCGGTATAGATAGGCCAAACTTTAAGGGCGGTGCCTTTGATATCGACATCTTTGAACTTCCTATAGTCGATGTAGCTGACCTCAGCTCCCGCTGCTTTGGCCGCATCTGCTATTCCACTTTGAATATAACATCTTCTTGGATCGTTCACCGTTCTATCGAAAACCTTGACTTTTTTTGCTCCTGCCTCAAGACACATCTGTACTATCGTAGCTACTACTTCCGGATTGGTATTTGCTGCTTGCTCAGGCAATCTATCCCATGCCATGTTAGGTTTAACTACTACAGTATCTCCCGTTGAGATAAATTTCTTCATTCCGCCTAAAGCTTCTATAGCAGTTCTTGTAATTTTTTTAGGTGATTCGCCTTGAACGACAACTAAATCAGTTTTATCTGAAGCCTCAAC
>JAOAEO010000126.1 GCA_026416735.1 Thermodesulfovibrionales bacterium | reverse complement strand
TGAGTGCCCTGTTTTTCTCTTTTGCTACAATCTCTTCTAAACTTCTTTACCTCGTTTCCTTCTTTAAAGAATAAGAAACTATTACAAGGAATTTTTTGAAAATTCTTACTATTGGTTTGTAATCCTTGAATCCTCTACAACTAATCTTAGCTCTTAGCACCTGCTATATTTTGCTCTATAAAAAATGGGTCTCGACAAAAAGGATATTATTATCTTATCAAGATAGATAACTTTCGTTGCAACTTCATCTTTTATTACTCTACATCTTAACAACCCTTTCTTCTAAAATACAATAGAAGTAGATAGAATATGCCCGAGTCCAACGAAGCTCTCCAATTTAAGTTATAAGGTATTATTGTTACAGCCTCTATGTAGTTAATGCTTCACATCCTCTGCTTAAAAAAGGTATTGGTATATTTTTATCTATGATCTTTTATACCAAGTTTTACACTAAACTCTGAACACTTCCAGATTTCACTATTCTTTGTCAGAAAGAGCTAATATACATGGTATAATCTTTCTAAAGGTTTTTTATTAAACCTATAGAATCAATTGAGGAGAATTGGAAATGAGCATTTTTAAGATTGGCTCGAAGGGCAGTGAGGTAATAAAAATCCAGGAAAAGCTGAAAGCGCTAGGTTATTATCGAGGTCTAATTGATGGAATCTTTGGAGGCGGAACAGAGTCTGCTGTCAAGATATTCCAGAAAAATAATGGACTTAAAGTTGACGGACAGGTTGGTCCAATAACATGGAAGGCGTTATTCAATGAAGAGATACCTGAACCGTCCATTGTTAGAAAGCCTTTAGATTACAAATGTCTTGCTCTTACTGGCTCCTTCGAGACAGGGAAAGATATACCTGAATGTTTTGCAGGATTAAGCGGAGATTTTGATGGTCAAGGCATGAGTTTTGGAGTACTTCAATGGAATTTTGGACAAAACTCCCTTCAACCTCTTCTTAAAGACATGATTAATAGACATCCCCATATAATGGGGTCCATCTTTCATGAAAATTATGAGACTCTACTGGAGGCACTAAATTCTGATAAAGAGGAACTCATGTCCTTCGTCAGGTCAATTCAGCATCCTGTAAAGCATTATATCTATGAGCCATGGAGAGGAATGTTTAAATCCCTTGGCAGGACAGAGGAGTTTCAAAATATTCAGCTTAAATATGCAAACGACCTCTATAAATCAGCCTTGAACCTCTGTTCAGAATATGGACTTTGGTCTGAGCGTGCAGTGGCACTGATGTTTGACATAAAGGTTCAGAATGGAAGTATTAGCAATTTGGTCAAAACTTTAATACTCAATGATTTTAAGAATCTGCCAGCAGATTTATCAGAAGAAGAAAAAGAAGTATATAAAATGAGGATTGTGGCAAACCGAAGGGCAGAGGCATCAAATCCTCGGTGGATTGAAGATGTCAGAGCAAGAAAACTCTGCTGTGCTAATGGAGGAGGCATAGTGCATGGTACAAATTATGATTTGGAGCAACAATTCGGAATAGGACTTAAGAGAATAAACATATGAAAATATCTTTTGAGAGGGATAGAGAGATGAGAAAAATTATTAGTGCTGTCTGAAATAAACAATAGGTAGAATTAATTATATAAGAGGTGTCACGGTGAAAAGGATAGTTTTGCTTTTCTTCCTCCCCTATTTTTTAATTTGTCAACCATTAAGTCTTGCTGAAAAAATATCCACTGGGCATAAATATACAGAAACTTCAGCATCGCTTCCTTTAAAACCCTTTAAATTAGAAAGGGACAGAATTATTCCAGGAACTATCTTCCAAATTGAAGTAAACAAAGAAATTTTCGATAGGGAAAAAGATAAGATTTCACTAAGCTTTATTTATAGGATTGAAAAAGATAGATTCGAAAAAAGAATTGATATAAAAAATATCAATTTATATCAAGAAAAAGATAGGTTATTTATTGAAGCTAAATTGCCCGAATTCAGAGAGATTGAAGATATTAAAACTCAGGCTTGGTGGAAAGGTATGCTTTCCGATTATAATGGTGACATCGAGATAAAGTATAGAAAGACAGATGGAAGAGTAGACATTTTTACATTTCCTGTAAGGATTCCTAGTGTAAAATGGGCATATATATGGGGGATTGTTTTTGTAATATTGTCTTTTTTTATTATATCATGGCTTAAGCCCGATCCATTTAGAAAACAACGAGATCTTAGTGATAAAAGTAGGGAGGAGTGGGAGAAAATCCCCAGGTTGAAGAGATTCTTTCTATATCCACTGAATTTTGCAATAACTCCAATGTGCACATACAGCATTTCCCTTACTCAAATACTTATATGGACCTATGTAACAATCTTTGGACTTGTTTATGTTTACTGGCTAACAGGAAGTTTTCTTGATATAACATCCCAAGTTTTAATGCTCCTTGGTATTAGTGGAGGCACAGCAGCAGGAGCTAAGATAGTCACAGTATCCAGACTATATGAGGTGCCCTCCAGATATCTAAACCTTGTGGTGAAGAGTAGGATACCAAAACTAAAGGATATTATATCAACTGATGGACGCCCCAATATTTACAAGTTTCAGATGCTTATGTTTACTCTACTTACTGCATATATAGCCGTCGTAGAAATTACGAAGAAATATTCCTTTCCCCAAATTCCCGATAGTCTTGTTATATTAATGGGTATAAGTAGTACGATATATATTAGTCATGAAATAATTCAGGAAAATGTATGGGATAAGATAAAAAAGAAGATTGAGGAAATTGAAAGTTATGCAAAAGATAAGGGCATATTCATTAATACTACAAAAAATATTGAAAATCTTGGAATCCCTCAGGTAGATGAGTTGAAAAACCTTCTTGAGGATATATACTCTTGAGTGTAAGGATGGTCCCGATAAATTACCTACTAAAAACACCTTCATTAAAGAGGTAGTGTTCCTTTACAAAACTATTGTACAGTCAAAATTCATTTTATTAGATGTCTTTTCGATGTATTTTTGTGATATGACTCGTTTATCATTTCATTCCAAAATTCGAGAAAAGTTTCATAAAATAGGATAAAGCGATTATAAAATGAGATGAGCTACATAAAGATTAAAGTTGAAAGAATTATAGTCTCTCATCTCCTTTTCTACACATACTTTAACCAAAACCATTAAATTGGCTGTTGAGTTTTTCATTAATCTGCATCTTTTTACGAAAGAATGCCCAGAAAATTAAAAGTAGAAGGATATATCTTGTTTACCTTAAATTACAAATTTTTCAAATGTCCTAAAGGGATTGCTTTTCCTTAATATAAGGTAAAAGTCCTCCTTTCAGGATCAGCTCTTTCTCTTTTTCATTGAGATTTGAAAAAACCTCGAAAGAATATCCTTTGGTCTTATTTTTAACCATATATCTTTGATTTCCACTGATATTTTCCGATAAACCACTAATTAAGATTCTATCCCCCCGTTCAATCTTTACATAATCCTCCTCTGACAGAAAGATCAATGGGATTATTCCAAAATTGACTAAATTTGCTCTATGTATTCTGGCAAAAGATTTAGCTATTACTGCCTGCACTCCAAGATACATTGGTGCAATAGCTGCATGCTCTCTCGATGAACCCTGTCCATAATTTTCACCACCAACTATTATTCCACCCCCTCTATTCTTTGCTTCCTTTGCTCTCTGGCTAAAGGTATCATCGATATTTTTAAATACAAATTCTGAGATTGCAGGGATATTAGATCTTAAAGGAAGAATCTGCGATCCTGCTGGCATAATATCATCGGTGGTTATATTATCAGATAGCTTTAGGAGGACTTCAGCCTCAATCTCGTTGCTCAAAGGTTCTTTAAGGGGGACTTCTTTGATATTGGGTCCTTTTATTATCCCAACCTTTGAAGGTACATCGATAGGAGGTATAATCAAATTATCATTAATTAGGAAGCTCTCTGGTTCGACTATAATGGGTATCTCATCCTCAAATTTAGTGGTGTCTATGATCTTGCCCTTTAATGCAAAGATTGTACAAGATATAGGATTTGCGAGATAGACTAAAGCATCCTTTGTACCTGATCTTCCTTTGAAATTGCGGTTATAGGACCTTATTGAGACATGTCCTGAACCAGGCGCTCCGCCCATACCTATGCAGGGACCACAGGAAGCCTCAAGAATCCGAGCCCCTGCTGATATCATGTGGGCTACCAGCCCTTCTTTGGCGAGCATCTCGTAGACCTGTTTAGAAC
>JAOAEO010000125.1 GCA_026416735.1 Thermodesulfovibrionales bacterium | reverse complement strand
TAACAATTTGTAATGAGTATCTATCTGATTTATACTCTCTACTTCAACAGGGTCTGTGAAGTGGGTTGGAAGGATTATTTTTTTGTTTTGGAGATCTTCGGCTTTCATAAGAACTTCGATGTCAAGTGGTTTTGTTAGATACAATTATACACTCAATGATCTTTGAATGGATATCTTGAGATATCTTGATGAATTCTAAGTATATAAAATTGGTGTCTTATTGCCAAGATCATTGTGTATAATTTCGAAAGGAATCCTTTTTTCATTACGTTTTAGGAGTGATTCCAGCAACTCTTTAAAGCATCGAATAATTCTTTTCTTACTTTGTTTCTTATCATTTACCAAAAAAGCATTAAAGTGCTTTCAATATTTTCACGATAATTTTTCCTATAAAAGAGTTAAAATAAAAATATGCAAGAAAAAATTTATAAACTCTACGAGTCTATTGCCTGCTATCTCTATTTTGGAGATGAAACCCTCTATTTAGATGACAATGCCTTTGATCCTGTAACCCTTTTTGGAGTTCTTACCCTTTTGCTTGATGGTAAGGAGCTAATCTTCGGAGGATATGGTAGCGGTAAGACCACTTCCTCTGAAAGGATGGCTTCCCTTATTAAGGGTCTTCCCCTCGAATTTGTACAGTCTACAACGATTCATGGCCATCCAGAGCAAACAGAAGAAAAGTTAAAGGCAGTCATCGATTTGGGAATCCTCCAGAAAGAAGGAAGAGAGGTCATAAGGTGGAAGATAATACCCTATTCACCTGTAGTTATTATTGATGAAATAAATCGTCTCCCCGTGGGAAAGCAAAATATGATTCTTAACGAGGTCGATAGAAACATCTGGAGCTATAGAGGTGAAACCCTTATAATTAAGGGGCCCAAAGCTTTTTTAGCTACAATTAACTATCACGACACAGGCACTACTAAACTTATTCCCCCTCTATGTGATAGGTTTGATGTAGCCGTCGAGACTGGTAGTCTTCACCCTTTAAGGAAGAGAGCTATAAGAAGAGGGGTTGATGATAATCTGCTCAGGGAAAGCTCTTTGAGTAAGGAGATGATAAGCTTTATTTTGTCTCACAATCACACAGGAGAAGCACAGACTGTTAATGAATATATTGAGAATGTATCTGAAGAATTCAAAGAAGAGATAGAAAGAAGGCTTCAACATAATGGTATAGATGTAGATATCCCAAGAAAAGAAGAGATATCTGAGATTAAGAGAGAGATATCTCAGATTGAGATATCGGAAGATGCAGAACTATTTCTCGACTATCTTGGACAGGAAGTTTACTGTCAGTATTCGACTGTAAAGGAATTCTCAAGATGTCATGGTTGCCATTATTGCAACTATGTTTGCTCCGACCTCTATAGTATCTCCAATAGGGCTGAACAGAGCCTTATCAAATACTCAAAGGCTCTAGCATGGCTTTTAAAAGAAGATGAGTTGACCCTCGAACATCTGATCACAATTTTCCCTTATGCCCTATGGCATAGAGCAAGCATAAGCGATAGAAAGATTGGTGAAATTAGACAGATCGAAAAGAGATGCTCTGATAGCTTCCATTCGTTAGTCGAGTTAATATCTGAGGCAAGAAAGAGATGGGATGAGCAAAGAGATGACCTATTGGAGCTCTATTTTGCCCTCAAGGAAGGAAATCTAAAGAGAGTTAAGGAAATCTCAGAAAGACAACATCATCCCCTCTTTAAAGCTTTTTTGCGAGACCTTTGATGGACGATTCACTTCTTAATCTTTTTAAGAAAGCTCGAAAGGACCTCTTTTATCCCCCTATTCATAGGGTTGAGTTTGCCGACATAGAGTTATGCGATGTAGATTTCTCAGGCAGATGGAAGGTTCTCATCGGTAAGAAGGCTGTTGAGAATCTTTCTGCTAATGCCCTGATCGGCATCCTCCATCATCAGCTAAATCATTGGGCAAAACATCCCTATGATGCTAAGACCATTATACTCGAGAATTACTTTCTTGGGGATATACCTAATAAAACAGAAATAAGAAATCTTTATGATGATATAGTTGTAAATCTCGATCTCATAATAAATAAAGAGTTGTTTCAGATTGCTGAAGCTTATAAAGAAATCACCCCCACTTGCAAAGCTGACATAGTTTTAAGATCCTTCTTCAAAGAAGTTACCGGCTTAAGCTTTGGAGATTTCTTTTTAGAGCCAGAGTTGAGTAGCAAAGTAAAAGCACTCTTAGAGATCGATTTTTTAAACACAAACCGTACCTTTCTTAAATTGAATATTAGGAGAT
Source organism: Thermodesulfovibrionales bacterium (assembly GCA_026416735.1). GTDB lineage: Bacteria > Nitrospirota > Thermodesulfovibrionia > Thermodesulfovibrionales > Dissulfurispiraceae > DYHD01. Next base: position 1,971 of record JAOAEO010000125.1, on the reverse strand, counting down.
TTGCTTCAATTATGGAAGATTTAATAGAGAAAGGACTGACTATACCTTTCGGTTCTTTTTCATTGCAGGAATTAAATCCTCAAGATATAAGGAAATCTTTAAGAAACTTAGCAAAGGAGCTAAGTCTCGATGAATATCGCAGGATAATAGATGATGTTAGTGAAGAAATTGCTTCTATGATAAGCCCAGGAGATGAAACTTTTGTGGGAGAGTTTAAGAGGGCTGACATAAAGTGGTATGAAATAAGAACGATGGATTACATGATTTATATTGAATCTATCTATAGGGATGGTTCTCTTTATCCTAACGAGATAAAGGACTTCGATATAGAAGAGAGTATAGACTTTTATAGCCCTGTAGAGAGCTATGGCATGTTGATACCAGGAATAGCCAAAAAATATACCCTTGAAGGCTTCGAAGGGGATGGCGATGCCATCCCTCCAGATGCAGTGATCATAATCGATTCCTCAGGCAGCATGACACAGCCTGATCTGTACTTGTCTCATGCTGTTCTTTCTGCTTTCTGTCTTGCCAGGAATTATCTCGAAAATGGCTCTAAAGTTGGTGTTGTAAACTTCTCAGATAGAAATATAAATCTCCTGCCAACTTATGAAAAGCAAAAAGTTTATGAGACTTTAATAACTTATCAAGGCGGTGGAACTACCCTGCATTTAGAAGACTTTTCGAAATACCTCGATAGGGCAAACCTAAAGGGGCGAAGAGATATCGATTATATTATTATAACAGATGCCGGAATCCATAACTTAGAAGCATTAATAAATTACTTTAAGAAAATTGAGGGAAGAGTTACCCTTCTGTGGATAAAAACTGGAGAATTCTTTAGAGAGAGATTTGAGGTGATAAAAAGTAGCTTACCCATAAAGGTAACCTTTGTGGAAATAGATAATGTGAGAGATATGGCAAAAATAGCTGTAGGTAAAGCCTTTAAAGAATATGCGGAATTTAATAAAGATATTATCTAAAAATCCAGACCTCATTAGGATAGATAATTTTAAGGAAAAGACTTCAAAGAAGAGATACGCAAGCTCTATTCATTATGACAGGTTATATGAGGTAGCAAGGGAGTATGCTCATTTTGCTAAGGATATCCCTCTTTGGAGGGTCGATTATCAGACTATCGAACAAAATTTCAATTTTGGAATAAGGATTGCCCAAGAGATAAAACTAACAGTTGAGGATGTAGGAAGACTCTTCAATGAACATCTCCCTAAGTTCTTTGATGGAGGCTGCATAGGCTTTTTTGTATCTGGGGTATATCATAAAACTATAACTGAGAAGGATGTTCTCAAACTAAATCTGAGGGCCTTCAAAGTTAGTGTTTCTGGTCTTGGATATAGACATCCCGCTGGCAGATTAGAGATTATAGGCGATAAAGCATACTATTTGGGCATTCAGATGGAGGATGGTGAGATACAAGTTTTTGGCAACACCGGGAATCACATAGGTGGTAAAATGCGCGGCGGTATGATAGTTATCCATGGCAGTGCGAGAAACTTTGTCGGAGAACAGATGGAAGGAGGTAAGATAGTTATAAAAGGTAATGCTATAGATGCAATTGGCATTAGGATGGTTGGTGGGGAGATAGTCATAGAGGGTAAAGCTGGACACTGGATTGGCGCTGCTGCAAAGGGAGGAAAGATTACCTTCTCCAATTTTTTCCCTTACCCCTCAGAATAATTTTGGGTCAGTGGCAGCTTTTGTTATCATTTGTCTTCTTTAAAGATCAGAAGTCTTCAGTGCCTCTGGTAATATAAAAGGCTTCTTCATCACATTCTCTATATTTGCTCTCCCATTGTGCTTCCATACCACTTCCTCTGAAACACTCTCAAGGTCAGTGGCTATACAGTAATTCTGTTAATACCCTTTACAGTCTCTGAAAGGCTTCCACTCCTTTATCCCTTTTATAGCCTCTTTGACTGCTATATCCTTGTTAACTGCTATACTAAAGGT
>JAOAEO010000124.1 GCA_026416735.1 Thermodesulfovibrionales bacterium | reverse complement strand
AGAGACAGGTGCAATATTCCCCACTGCTGCCTCCCGTAGGAGTCTGGGCCGTGTCTCAGTCCCAGTGTGGCCGTCCGTCCTCTCAGACCGGCTACCCGTCTTCGGCTTGGTGAGCCGTTACCTCACCAACTACCTGATAGGCCGTAAGCCCATCCCTAAGCGGATCGCTCCTTTTACCACACCCATCCCAGAGCGTGGTCTTATGCGGTATTAGCTCAAGTTTCCCTGAGTTATCCCCCTCTTAAGGGTAGGTTGCCTACGTGTTACTCACCCGTGCGCCACTAACATACAGCCTCCAGTTGCCCTTCAACTGTATGCCCGTCCGACTTGCATGTGTTAGGCACGCCGCCAGCGTTCGTTCTGAGCCAGGATCAAACTCTCAAAAAAAATCGTTTAAAGGATATAATCTTTTACGAGGATACCCACACACAATAAAAAGCAGTCTTTTCAAAGAGCGAGAGTTATACTATAACACAGCTTTAGAGCTTTGTCAAGGACTCCTACTTTCATCAAGGATATCATCTAATTATAGAATATCATAAAATGTATACCCTCTTTCAAGTCCTTAAACTCTACTTTTATTGTCTGTTAATACTTGCCTTCATAAAAAACTAAAATTATATATCCTCTTGAATCTCTTTATATTTATCGAGCTTATATCTCAATTCCCTAAATGATAAGCCCAAGAGCTCAGCCGCCTTCGTCTTCACTCCACCACTTTTTTGTAAAGCTTTCTTTAACAGAGCCTTTTCTATTTTTAATAGATATTCATTCATATCTAAACCAGAATCCGGAATTTCAATAAGTGGTAATTCTTCAGTAATCTTTAAGGGGTATTGGGGTGTATATCTGATACAACCATCTTCAGACAAGATAATCTCTCTCTCAATAATATTCTTAAGTTCTCTAACATTCCCCTTCAACTCCATTTGCATAATCGTATCAATGAAGGAAGGATCTATCTTAGAGATTTTTTTATTGAACTTTTGAGAGAGAACATTAACAAAATGATTTATTAGTAAGGGGATATCCTCTCTCCTCTCTTGCAAGGTTGGTAGTCTAATTTGGAAAGTAGAAAGTCTATAAAAAAGGTCTTCCCTAAACCTACCATCTTTGATAAGTTCAGAAAAGTCTTTATTCGTAGCAGCTACTATTCTAACATCGACCTCTATCTCATTAGTCCCACCAAGGGGCCTGATCTTTCTGTTTTCTAAAAATCTGAGCATCTTTGCCTGTAAATTAATTGGCATCTCACCTATCTCGTCCAGAAAGAGAGTCCCTTGGTTAGCCTCTTCAATAAGACCCTTCTTTGAAGAATAGGCGCCAGTAAAAGCCCCCTTTAGATATCCAAAGAGCTCACTCTCCAAAAGCTCTCCTGGTAAGCTTGCACAATTAATAGCTACATAAGGTTTATTAGCCCTTCTACTTTTGTTATGAATCGCCTTAGCGACGAGTTCCTTACCAGTTCCACTCTCACCAATTATCAAGACATTTGTATCAAATGGTGCTATCTTCTCAATCATGTTGAAGACCTGTTTCATAACGAGAGATTTGCCGACAATATTTTGATACATGTCTTCATATTGTTGGAGATCTTTGACCTTTCTTTGGAGGTTGACCTTTTCTGCAATATTCCGAAAAATTATCCTTATCTCATCGAGATTAAAGGGTTTAGTAATATAATCATAGGCTCCTAACTTCATTGCTTCAATAGCAGTCTCCGTTGAGGAAAAAGCAGTTATTATGAGTACTACAGTGTCATAGGAGACTGTTTTCAATTCCCTCAATACATCGATACCAGACCCATCGGGAAGTCTGATATCGACGATTGCTATATCGAAAACATTACTTAGGACAAGCTCCCTTGCACGGCTAACAGAATCAGCCTCAGAGACAGAACAACCTAATTCATTTAAAAGTAATCTTAAAGTTTTTCTAATATTTATTTCATCATCAATTATTAAAACTTTCATTGATTAAACCCTTAATTAAAGTAGTCCTTTAATTAAACAAAAGAGTTATTTAGATATTTACTTAATTTGAGTTAGTATATAACCACTAATCGATTTGAACTTTTCTGACAAACGGACCCTCAAAACTCAAAAAACTCTACTAATTTTTATCGAAATTTTCTAAAAAAACTTTAAGATAATTTCAACGGTATAAAAACTGAAAATTTAGCTCCTCCAAAAGAAGACTTGCCATAGGTGATAGTTCCACCCATACTACTTACTATTCTATTAGCTATAGCAAGCCCTAAACCGGTGCCGAATTTCTTAGTCGTAAAAAAGGGTTCAAATATTCTATCTTCACTACCCTTTTGAAGCCCCGGTCCGTCATCCTCAACACATATAATAGCACTACCTTTATCTTTATTAAGAGTAATTATCACAGAAGACGCCGCAGCTTCCAAGGCATTTTTGATAATGTTAGCCAAAGCTACTTCCAAAAAAGTCCTATTACCAGAGACAAGAGCATCACTATCTATTTCGGCTATCAATTTTTTATTGTTAGTATCCTTACTGGCAACAATGCTCTTTATTACTTCAGCTACACTTAGGGTCTCTTGAGGAGCATCCTCCGGTCGGCTATAAAGGAGAAAATCATTAGAAAGATCGGTTAGCCTCTTAGTTTCTGTAGCTAACATGTCTAAAATATCGGGATTATTTTTACCCTCTTTTAGAAATTGAACTGCTGCCGATATTGCAGTAAGAGGATTTCTTATCTCATGAATAAGATCAGCGCTCACCCTGTATAATCTTTTGTAACTCTCCGATTTAATCTTCTCTTCCTCCAATTTCTTTATATACATCTCTTGTTTATATAACTTGTCCTTCATGGAATTTCCAGCGAAAGCAGTTATAAAAAAGGCTATACAATGCAAAAGAAAGTTGATTATGTTAACTTCTGAAGTTAGAGACCCCCTCAATGATATTACAAGCACATAGAATAAAGCTGCTATAGCCGGGATAAGAAACAAAAGCTTACTTTTAATCATAATAGAAGCTAAGAAAATGGGGGCTAAATAAAAGAGAGTAAGAAAGGAATATATCTCTAAATTAAGATAAAGGATACTCGATATTACAACGATATCGAGAACAAAGTCAGTGTAAAAAAACCTCCCCTGATTGGAGAAGAGTCTAACGAAGATAATACTTATATAAACGATGAGGATCGCCAGCAAAAAGGGTCTTACTGACAACAGTCCAACAAGCTCAAAAGACACCAAGAATGAAAGAGCAAATATAAATCTGCCCACCTTATAGTAGTTATAGAAAGAGGTTAGTTGCATGGCTTCTTAACAAATCATTTTAGATAAAGGTGGCACAACCCTTAGAGATTACTACCTAATGGGTTCTTACTTTATAATCTTACAATAACACCTCTCGACTTCAGATACTCTTTAGCCTCTTTAATAGAGTAAACTCTATAATGAAATATAGAAGCAGCAAGCACTGCATCCGCATTGCCTATAACAAATCCCTCGTAGAGATGTTCAAGACTTCCAGCCCCTCCAGAGGCAATCACAGGAATGTTTACGGCATCAGAAATTGTTCTGGTAAGCTCAAGATCATAACCATCTTTAGTTCCATCTCTATCCATGCTAGTAAGTAAAATCTCTCCTGCACCAAGGGCTTCCATCTTCAAAGCCCATTTTAAAGCATTTATGGGTTTTATCTTTCTACCTCCATGAGTCGAGATTGCCCACTTTATTTCATCCTTTGAATCAGACAATGAATTTACATCCAGCAGGACCTCAGCTAAGAATTCATCGTCTGCCCAATCCCCTATAGCTTCGAAGGACATCTCAGGAGTCACCCTTTTTGCATCAATAGCTATTACTATGCACTGACTACCGAATCTCTCAGCAGCTTCCTTTACAAAATAGGGATTATACACAGCAGAAGTATTTATAGAGACCTTATCACAACCAGCGTTGAGGAGGTCCCGAATGTCTTGCATTGTCTTGATTCCGCCACCCACAGTAAGGGGCATAAAGCAGTCTCTTGCAGTTCTCTCTACCACATCAAGAATAATCTTTCTTTTTTCATACGATGCGGTTATATCTAAGAAGACGAGCTCATCAGCCCCTTCTTCATCGTAAAAGATGGCATTCTCTACAGGATCACCAGCATCTCTGAGATTTATAAAACTTACACCCTTCACTACTCTGCCGTTCATAACATCGAGGCAGGGAATTATCCTCTTAGCTAGCATTTATTTAGCCTCAAAATGGTTTTTTACAGAAATCTGAAGCAATTTTTAAGCCAGTTAGACGCCTAAAGGTACAGATA
>JAOAEO010000123.1 GCA_026416735.1 Thermodesulfovibrionales bacterium | reverse complement strand
AGACATAATAGGGCCATGGACTTTCCCCTTTGCATGTTTTATTGAGTTTACGTTAAAGATTTTATTCTCTGTTCACTTTTTTACTATGAGTATCATCTCCTAACCTGAAAGAGTTGATTGTTTGACGAAATGGGTGGAATTGACTTATATTTATTTTAAGAAAAGAAGATTGGCAAATCTGATATTTAAGAGAGAATACCTGTTGTAGTAAAAATTATTTTGGGTTTGACTGGCAGTTCCTTTTAAAATCAGATCTATATTAAAAGGTAGAGTATTTTCTAAAAAAATACATGGAGATACATAGTTTAATACTTTGATTTATTAAGGAGATAGCTTAAAGATAGGATTTTAAGGTAATAATAGCAAGTCTATTTTATCATGAAAATGTCTAAATTGTTTTTTTTAGTCTTAATTTTTGCAGTTGTCCTGTCTTGCAGCAAAACACAGGAGGGGATTAACAAACAAACAGGATTTACTGAAATCAAGGGCGAGCCCATAGTGATTAGCGTCTTACCCGAAGAGTCTCCAAGAGTAATCTATGAGCAACTTCATCCCTTAAAGAGTTTTATTTCAGATAAAATTCAAAGGCCTGTAATTATCGAGATAGCAAAAGACTTTGGAGATTTGGAAACTAAAATCAAAGAAGATAAAGTCCATTTGATCTTAACTGACCCTGCCACTTATTGTGAACTTAAATGGAATCTTAAGGATAGGATTTTTCCTCTTGTCAAGCCCGAGGGGGGAGTAGCTGAGACAAGAAGTGTCTTTGTAACAAAGGAGGGTAGAGGTATAGAAAAGATATTTGACTCTCTTGGCAAAAGCCTTGCTCTTGGTGAAGAAAAATCATCTTTCAGCTATATAATACCCCTCTCCATGCTTAGAGATGTCGATATCTCAATAAAGGATTTTAAATCTGTCGATATGCTCCAAAAAGAACAGAGAATAGCCCTCTCCATACTAATCGGTGATCATGATGTGGGTGCCATGAGTGAGATCACAGCCAGTAAATATCTTAAGGACGGACTTAAAATAATAAGATATTCAGAATCAACTCCGAGATTTTTAATAGCTTATACAATAGCCCTGAAGGACGAAGATAAGGAAAGAATAAAGGACGCTATTGCTCATAAAACGAATGATGAGGTCAAGAAGTCAATGGGAGTTGAAAGATTTACAATGGCTGAGGAGAGGGATTTTGACTATATACGGGTGCTCATTAGGAACTTGAAAGGCGTAGACTATATTGAATATGGTGCGAAAACTATCAAAGTTGCTATATTGCCCCTTTACAGCCCTTTAACGATATATAAAAGATATGATCCACTCATGAGATATCTATCAGAGAGGACTGGCTATGAATTTAAGCTCGTTATACCAAAAAACTTTGAGGAATTCATCCAGATGGTAAGTGAAGGCAGGGTTGATTTCTCCTATCAGAATCCCTATGTCTTTTCAATAATATCAAAAAAACATCCTATAAAGCCACTTGCAATAACTGTTGGTGAAGACTGTACTACAGAGGAAGGCATATGTGGAGATGAAAAATTTAGGGGCATAATAATAACGAGAAATGATGGAAGAATAAATAAACTGGAAGACCTTAAAGAAAAGAAGATAATGATCGTATCTCCCACATCGGCAGGAGGGTATCTATCTCAAAAGCTCTATCTTGAGAAAAAAGGATTCAATCTTCAGAGAGACTTTAAGCTCATCGATGCTAAAAGACAAGAAAAAGTCATTATCGGAGTCTTCAGAGGGGAAGCTGATGCTGGGTTTATTAGGGAAGCTGCTTTAAGCGTATGGGCTGATGAGGTGGACATATCTAAAATAAAAATCCTCGATTATGGAGATTACCTTCCGAACTGGCCCTTTGCTGAAGTGAATGTTAAAAATCGAGAACTCTCCGAAAATGTAAAAAAGCTTATCACAAAAATCGATGATCCAAAAATTCTGAAGAGTGCTAAGGTAAAAGCCTTCAAAGAAGCTACAAATGAAGACATGGCATTACTTAAAAGACTCAGCAATTGATGCCTTTATCAGGAGAATTCAGAGACTCAGCATAGGATGGAAGATTTTTTTCTCTTTTCTTTTTTTATTTTTGGTTATAGTCCTTTCAATCAATCTTCTAATTCTCAATTATCAAAAAAAATCTTTAAGAAGTCAGATAGATTCAAATGTTTTAGTGACCCTCGAGAATCTATCTAAGGAAGTAATAGATAACCTTATCTTCTTCGATCCATTAGCCATCGATGAGAAAATCTCTTTAGCTATGAATAACCCAGGCATGGAATATATTATGCTCATAGACAAAAATGGAAGAGTTGTTGGGCATAGCAATAAAAGATACCTTGGGACTTATGTTAATTTAGATTACAATAAATGGCAGAAGATAGACCCTGACGAGATACTCCATATAAATCTGCCCATAGTATTAGGTGATATCTATTTTGGAATTTTAAAGGCAGGCATTTCTGAAAATAAGATCGCCCAATATATTGATGAGACTGTAAGGAGTCTTAAAAATTATATCTATGTCCTTAGTTCTCTTACCTTCCTTATGACGGTTATTTTATCTTTTATGCTCTCCAGAACCCTTACGAAACCTTTACAAAAACTAAAAAACAAGATGTTAAGCATTCAGACTGATAAATTAGAGCTTTGTGAAAACCCAATGAATGTTCTATGTAAGGATGTCTTTAAGTGTGGAAAAACTGATTGTCCAGCCTATGGAAGAGAGAGATGTTGGTTAATAAAAGAAGCCAAAGAAAACTGCAGAGAATGCCATAGTATGGATTGCAAGGACTGCTATGTCTATAGGATCTCCTGTGGAGATGAAATTGGCTATCTCATAGAAACATTTAATGAGATGATTTTAAAGCTTAAGGCCTCTCTTGAAGAACTCGATAGGGCTACAAAAGAAAAATTACGGCTTGAAAAATCTTCTGCTATGGCAGAGATGGCTATGACGGTTGCCCATGAGATAAAAAATCCTCTCAATTCAATTAAGGCATCTACATCTTATCTTAAGGCAAATTTTCAAGGTGAGGTATTGAGAGAGTTTCTTACAATAATCGATAAAGAAACGGAGAGATTAAATGAGTTAATCACAAGTTTTTTATCTTATGCAAGACCAGTTCCCCTTAAATATGAGAGGGGTAATATAAATAATACACTAAGGGATGTTTTAAAGCTTGTAGAGACTGAGATAAAGGATGGGAAAAAATTACTCTATACCGACTTTGATGTTGCCATACCAGACTTTTATTTCGATCATCATCAGCTAAAACAGGCAGCCCTCAATCTACTGGTGAATGCTATCGATGCCACTAAAGAAGGAGACACAATTTCAATAAGGACTGAAAGGACTAACGGAAAGGTGAAAATAACGATAAAAGATACAGGCTTTGGTATACCATCAGAGTTTATGGATAAAATATTTGAACCTTTCTTTACGACAAAAACTACTGGTTCTGGACTTGGGCTTGCCTGTGTTGAAAGAATTATAACTGACCATGAAGGAACTATCAGTGTAAGAAGCAAAGAAAGTGAAGGAACAGAGTTTATAATAGAATTACCTTTAAAAGAGAGATGAAATGGCAAATATTCTATACATAGATGACGAAGTAAGTGCTCTAAAGGCAATTTCAGCTATCCTTAAAAAGGATGGATATACGGTCTATACCGCCACTAATGCTGAAGAGGGAATGGATATTTTGAAAAATTCAACTGTTGACTGTCTCCTCCTTGACTACAGATTACCAGGAATGAATGGCATAGATTTACTTAGGTGGATGAAGCATGGAGAGATATCAATTCCAACGGTTATGCTTACTGCCTATGGAACGATAGAAAAGGCTGTAGAGGCTATGAAACTTGGCGCCCATCACTATCTTATAAAACCTGTGGATACAGAATTGCTCTTAAGTGTCTTGAAAGAAGCCATAGCTAAAGCAAAGGGAATTAAGAAGATAGAGAAGTTAGAAAGTCCCTTTCCTGAAATTATTGGCAAAAGTAAGGTAATGCAGGAGGTCTTCTATGTTATGGAGATGGTCGCAGAAAGCAATGCCAATGTATTAATTACAGGCGAGTCTGGAACGGGCAAAGAGCTCGTTGCGAGGGCTATTCATAGAAAATCACTTAGAAAAACAAGACCCTTTGTGATAGTTGATTGCACCACTATACCAGATAATCTCCTCGAAAGTGAACTCTTCGGACATGAAAAGGGTTCTTTCACAGGTGCCACTGATAGAAAGACAGGGTTGATTGAACTTGCCCATGAAGGTACAGTTTTTCTTGATGAAATCGGGGAGTTGCCTCCCTCTTTACAGAAGAAGCTTTTAAGATTTCTCCAGGAAAAGGAGATTCAGAGAATCGGCAGTACCCAAAGGACAAAGGTAGATGTAAGGGTAATATCTGCTACTAATAGAGATTTAGAAAGGGCAATAAAAGAAAGCAAGGGTAAAAAGACAAGGATAGCTAAGTTATTAGGTTTTTCAAATTATCAAACTGTGAGTAATTGGTTAAGGAAATATGG
>JAOAEO010000122.1 GCA_026416735.1 Thermodesulfovibrionales bacterium | reverse complement strand
AGTGAGTACACCCTTACCATGAAATCTCTTTTTATCCCCATCTCTTATCTCTAAAGCCTCTCTTGTGCCTGTAGATGCACCAGATGGTACAATAGCCCTTCCAATAGCTCCACTTTCTAAAAAAACTTTAACTTCCACAGTTGGATTACCCCTCGAATCCAACACTTCTGCCCCTATTATTTCGACTATTTCGCTCACTTCTCCCCCTTCTTCAGTTTCTTCAACACTTTGAAAGTCTTTATTACTCAAAATTGATCAGGCATGGATAGCCATCCCCATTACAGCCATTGCAGCTTCCCTCAAACCTTCTGAAAGAGTTGGATGGGCATGGACCATCTCGCCTAAATCCTTAGCTGTCAGGCCACTTTTTATAGCAAGAGCTCCTTCATGGATTAAATCAGAAGCGTGAGCTCCAATTATATGGACTCCCAAAACCCTATTAGAGTCTCCATCTGCAATTACTTTGAACATACCGCTTATCTGACCTATTGTGTGAGCTTTACCTAAGGTTCTATACTGGAATCTTCCCACTTTAACATTATAACCCCTCTCCTTTGCTTCCTGTTCTCTCAGGCCGACAGAGGCAATTTCGGGTGAGGTAAAAATAACAGAAGGAATTACAGAGTAGTCCATCTCTCTTTGAATTTCACAGGCGTTATAAGCTGCAATTATACCCTCTTCTGAAGCCTTATGAGCAAGAAGCGGACCACCTACAACATCACCAACAGCATAGATGTTGGGGACGTTCGTCTCCATCCTACTGTTAACCAAAATCTCCCCCTTTGTACCTAATTTAATTCCTGCTATTTCAAGCCCTATATTATCGGTGTTGAATTTCCTGCCTATTGCTACCAATAACTTTTCAGCTTGAAGTTCCCCCCCTCCAGATAGAAGAACTCTAACAACCCCCTCTTCAACCTCAACTCCTTCAATCCTGGTGTTCAATAATAATTTGATCTTTCTTTTCTTAAGCTCCTTCTGAAAGATCTCGGAGATCTCATAATCTTCCATAGGTAGAGCTCGAGACATGATCTCTATTATAGTAACCTCTGTCCCTAATTCATTGAAGATAGAAGCAAATTCACAGCCAATTACTCCAGCGCCTACTATGATTAGACTTTTAGGTATAGTTTTAAGATTAATGGCTTCATTACTTGAAATAATTTTCTCAGAATCGTAAGGAATTAGAGGTAACGATGTAGGAATTGACCCCGTAGCAATAATACATTTATCAGTCCTTATAAACTCGAAGGAGTTATCTTTTTTCTTAACCTCGATCATCGATGGTGATAGAAAGGAAGCCCTACCCTCTATCAGGTTGATCCCCCATTTTTTAAAGAGTGCACGAATTCCTTTAACTTGAGTAGATACAATTTTTTCTTTTCTTTGCATTATCTTTGTTAAATTTGGGGTTACAGATCCTGATAAATCTATCCCATAATCTTCTAAATGTCGAATCGTTTTAAAAGCTTCAACTGATGCAATAATAGCCTTAGTAGGAATACACCCCCAATTTAGGCAGGTGCCGCCTACTTCATCAGATTCTATAACATTTACCTTAGCTCCGAGTTGAGCAGCCCTTAAAGCGGCAACATATCCACCAGGCCCAGCACCAATTATCGTCAGAATCATCTCGCCTCTTCTTCAAGATAAGCTTCGTATTCCTCGACATCCATGAGTTCGTCGAGTTCTGAAGTATCACTCATTTCTATAATAGCTATCCAGCCTTTGCCATAGGGATCTTCATTTATCAATTCAGGATTATCTATGAGTTTTTCATTGATCTCTATTATAGTGCCACTGACTGGAGCAATTATCGAAGAAGTTGCTTTAGTAGACTCAATCTCTGCAATTTCACTATCAGCTTCGACAAAGGCATCGACTTCGGGTAAATCGATGTAGACAATATCTCCGAGAGCCTCTTGGGCATAATCAGTTATTCCAATTACAGCCTTTTTCTTTTTCTTCACTCTAACCCAAGTATGTTCCTTATGATATTTGAGATCGTCTGGATTCATCATTGCCTCCCCTTAAAATTTAAAAGCCATATTTGGTTTAATAACATAGTTTACAACCTTTGTCAAGAAAAAAGAACCTAACAAAAAATTAAACTAAGGTTTCACTTTATAACATCTCTGTCTCCTAACCTCTGGGACTTTAATAGTATCAAAAAAAAGAAAACAGTGTAAAAATAAAGACTGTCAAACTAATATATCCGTTCATATTAAAAAAGGCTATATTGAGCTTGCTCAAATCATTGGGCTTAACAAGGCTATGTTCATATATGAGAAGGCCAGTAACCAATATAATACCTATCCAATAAAAAAAACCCAACTGAAATATATAGCCTGTTAAAATTAACATCAACACAGTTATCGTATGGAAAAACTTTGAAAGAAACAGAGACTTTTTCATACCAAACCTTTGAGGAATTGAATAAAGTCCAAATTTCCTATCGAATTCAATATCCTGTAAAGCATAAAGTATATCAAAGCCAGCTAACCAAAAAACGACACCAATAGCCAGAGGAATTATTTCTAAATCGAAGGTGCCGCGCACAGCTATCCATGCTCCAACGGGTGCACCTGAGATAGCCAATCCCAGAAAGAAATGAGAAAGCCAAGTGAATCTTTTTGTATAGGAATAAAAAACCATTATAGCTATTGCCAAAGGAGATAGAGCCAGACAAAGATAGTTTAATTGATAAGCAGAAAAAATCATCAAGCCAAAAGAGATGATGACGAATAAGATTGCTTCGCCAACTCTTATTTTGCCTGCAGGTATCTCTCTATCTTTTGTTCTTGGATTTAGTTTATCGATATCCTTATCTATAAGTCTATTTAAACCCATAGCTCCAGATCTTGCCCCAACCATAGCCAAAAAAATCCAAAAAATTTGTTCAACAGATGGCAGACCAGAGGCAGCTAAGAGGGCACCTGTAAAGGCAAAGGGTAGAGCAAACACTGAGTGAGATATTTTTATCATCTTCAAATATAAAAGAATAGTATTTAGGTACACCTCTTAATCACCTACAAAATCAAAATATGGGTGGCACAGGAGATACAAGGATCGTAGCTTCTAATAATCTTCTCACATTCCTTTCTTATATAGTCAGCTGGTTTATCTATGTAAGATTGGACGAAATCACGCACTGTACTCTCGATGTGAAAAAGATTCTGTGTGGTGGGGGGGATAATATTACAATCGCACACTATGCCTTTATCATCGATGTTATACCTATGTATTAGCATACCCCTTGGAGCCTCCGTTATCCAAACGGCCATACCTCCTCTGACGGCATAAGGAGCTGAAAATCTCTCGGGTCTTTTATAGTCTTTGATGATTCTTATTATTTCGTAGATTGAATATGCTATCTCAATAGATCTTGCAACAATTGACATCTTTATATTCTTTATCGGGAAAGAGATTCCAGCCTCCTTTATTGTATGAATTATATCTGGAGGTAATCTATCATAATTTAAATTTAACCTCGCTAAAGGTCCTGTTAAATAGGGGGCTACGAAATTCTTTCTCTTAATGCCAACATGGAGAGATGTTGAGTGATCTACCTGATACTCATAGAGTTGATTGAAAAATTCGTCCATGGAAGAACTCACACCTCTATTAGAAATAATATATCCTTCATTCATTGGGTATTCCCCTTCATGTCTAAGAGAAAAATACTCTCCTTCATAAATTAAGTCGGTAAAATCTAAGCTACAAGCCCACTTTATCCCCTTTAATGATTCTTCATAGGCCCTTTCAAGTTCTGGAAGTAAGATCATTAAATCATCTTCATTTGGCATAGTATAAAAACCACCTACCTTTGCTGATACTGGATGTATTGATCTACCACCTATAATGGTAGTTAACTGATTAGCAAGTTTTTTGAAAACAAAACCTCTCTTTACTATCTCGAGATAATCTTTATTCTCCCAAAAGCTTTCAATGTTGTAAAAATCAGGGCCATGAAGCATATAAACATGTAAAGCATGACTATTTAACCATTCCGTTGCTGACAAAAGCCTTCTTAACCTTTGGATAGAATCATCCACTTTTACATCAAAAATAGCCTCAATTGTACGAATAGAGGTCATAATATAGGCAATAGGACAAATACCACATATTCTTGAGGTAAAGTCTGGAACATCAAAGTAACTTCTACCTTTAAGGAATGCCTCAAAAAAACGGGGAGCTTCGAAAATTTTAAAATTCAATCTCGAGATTTTACCATCCTTTATCTCGATAAAGATACCACCCTCACCCTCGACTCTCGATAAATAGTCGTTCTTTATTATCTTCTTCATCATCTAATACTTTTAAAGCTGCTCCACTATAAGCTTTCTGAAAGCATAAGTATTCATCTTGTCAAGAAGTTGCTGGCATACCTTCCTATTGATTCCAATACTTTGAAATCGTGAAATTAGGGAGTTAATATTTGCATCTTCCCTAGGGCCAAAACAACCATAGCAAGGGCGTCCCACAGACGGGCAAATCGCACCACATCCCGCAACAGTCACGGGTCCAAGGCATGGTTCAGCAT
>JAOAEO010000121.1 GCA_026416735.1 Thermodesulfovibrionales bacterium | reverse complement strand
AGAGAATTTCTGAAGCTTAAAGGTATAAATAAATTCATCTATCCTGTCTCTCAGGCAGAATTTAACCTACCTGCTAAGAGACCCAGCTTTTCTGCGATGAGCAATGAAAAACTGAGTAAAATATTGAATATATCGATAGACACATGGAAAGATGAATTGAAAAAGATTAATAAACGATCATAGGTAAGAGTTTACAGGATCTTCTTACCTCTACAATTGTGTTGTTCAGTCCAACTTCTTAAGACCTTCAGCTAATTCTTTGAGCTCGGTAGGATTCAAAATAACTATTTTTTTACTCTTTAGGGCTATAAGTCTTTGATGAACCATCTTTGACAAGATCCTTGATAAAGTCTCTGGAATCGTTCCTAAAAGGGCAGATAGTTGAGTCTTGGTAACATCTAAGGTTATCTCTTTTCTTTTGCCACCTTCACTTAGCAAAAGCAGATAGGTTGCCAATCTTCCAGGAACTTCCTTTAGAGATATCTCTTCAATGAGATGGGTTAATTGCCTTAGTTTTTTAGAAAGTTCTGCAAGCATATTCATTGCTAAAGAGGGATCAGTTTTTATTAAACCCATGAAGGCATCTCTGGGGAAAAAAAAGCATTTAGTCCTCTCTAATGCTATCGCATTAGCGGGGAAGTTACCACCAGCAAACATTGGAACTTCACCAAAGATGTTATTTGGTCCATAGATGTGGATTATCTGTTCCTTACCATCAGGTGAAACCTTGAAAATTTTAACACGCCCAGTTATAACTACATAGAAACCGTTAGCATTGTCACCTTCGGAGAAGATTGTCTGAGCTCTTTCAAATACCCTGTCTTCAATGATATTGTCTAACTCTGTTAAGTGAGCCATCGTTAAACCGTGAAAAAGCGGGATTAGAGAAAGAATATTTCGGTTTTTCGATCTATCCATAGGTATAGTCAACTACACTCTCATTACAATAATTAGGTATCAACATAAGTTATATTGAATATGACAAATTGATATAGCTCATGAGCCCAAAATTAATATTATCTCTTTTACACAAAATTCATTTGAATTATAAAATAAAACTCTTCTTTATCAATTTCTCAAAAAACCTATACTTTTAGTATTATATCAACAAATAAACTATCACACAGACAATGACCACAAAAAATATCATCTATCTATTCACCGCACTTCTCATTACTGTAACTTTACTTTTTGTACTTAGCAATTATTTTACTTACAAAAATGCCCTTACTGCCTATGAAGATTCTATGAAACTCCATGCCTTAGGTATAGCCTTAACTCTCGAACCCACCCTATCGGATATCCTTAACAGAGAAAGAAATATCTTTGCTGAGATAATAAAAGAAGGAAGATGGGAAGGTATCGCTTACATCGCCCTTTATACCAGCGAGGGTTTAACTATCAAACATTCTAATGAGAACTTAATCAATAAAAAAATAGATGATGATCTAATCAAAAAAGCCCTAAAGTCTGGGGAGCCAGTAAACGGCTATTTAATTTTAGGGACTGGTGAGAATGTTTTTGTTCTTAATCTTCCCACCTTTGTGGAGAAGAGCCATGTTGTTTTAAGAGTTGCTTTACATAGATATCCCTTTGAGAACATTTTGAGGCAAGCGAGATTTCAAGCTTTAAGCTCTGCAGTCGTAGTGATAATTCTTTGGATCACAGGTTTTTTCTTTATAAAGGCACTCAAACAATCTGAGGCTCTCAGCAAAGCCATTGAAGAAAGACAAAGACTTGCTCTCTTAGGAGAGATATCCTCAAGGCTTGCTCATGAAATAAGAAATCCCCTTGGTAGCATTAAGGGATTTGCCCAATTAATTCTTGAAGAAATAAAAAAATTAACTTCCCATTCCCAAGATTTAGAAGAATACTCTAAGATAATTATTAAAGAAGCAAAGAGATTAGAATCCCTAACTGATGATTTACTCCAATACTCGAGAATAAAGGAGTCTAAGCCTGAAACCTTCGATCTAAAAGACTTAATCTTGGAGTGTGTTAACAATATCAAGGCTAACATTAACTTAAAAAAAGTCGACTTCCGCTTATCTAATATTGATTCTTTATTTATAGAGACGGATTATAATAAACTAAAACAAGTATTGATAAACCTTATCTACAACTCCATAGAATCTATCGACGAAAGGGGTTTTGTGGAAATAAACTATTCTCAAAAAAATCGTTTAGTCGAGATATCTATTAGCGATAACGGCTGTGGCATGGATGAAGAAACCCTTAAGAATGCCTTTAGACCATTTTTTACTACCAAGGCACAAGGTACCGGCTTAGGGCTTGCAATCGTGGAAAATCTTTTGAAGGCAATTGGTGGAACAATTAAACTCCAGAGTAAAGCAAAAGAAGGAACGACCGTAAAAATTACAATACCTAAGAACCTATGAACCGTGAAAACTTTAGAATCCTTATAGTAGAAGATGATCAATCCTTTCTGACTCTATTAACGAAGATTTTACAGGCAGAAGGATATACCGTTAAGGGGTTCTTAGATCCCCAAGAGGCCTTGAAAAACATCGAGTCTTATGGACCAAACCTTATCATATCAGACCTCAAAATGCCCAAGTTGGATGGTGTTACCCTTCTGTCGATGGTTAAAGAGAAAAATAAAGATATAGATTTTATCCTTATAACAGCCTTTGCCACCATAGAGACAGCGGTATCAGCCATGAAAGAGGGAGCTTCTGACTATCTTACAAAGCCTTTCCAAGATCCAGATCAGCTCAGACTTATAGTGCGAAAGATCTTTGAAAAACAAAAACTCATAGAAGAAAACATCCTTTTGAAATCTGAGCTCCTCAAAGAAATGCCACCTGTGGAATTAATCTTTGCAGGAATGGACGAGATATTCCAGGACATAAAGAGCGTTGCCCCACTCGATACAACGGTCATTCTCTACGGAGAAACAGGGACTGGTAAGACTCTAATCGCAAAGATAATTCATCACCTAAGTAGCAGAAAGGGTCCCTTTATAGAAGTCAATTGTGCTGCAATACCTGAGACTCTTTTAGAGTCAGAGCTCTTTGGGTATGAAAAAGGCGCCTTCACCGGAGCTATCTCTCAAAAAAAGGGGAAGTTCGAAATAGCTAATGAAGGGACTATCTTTTTAGACGAAATCTCTGAAATGTCTTTGTCCCTTCAAGCTAAACTTTTGAAGGTAGTTCAAGAGAAAACCTTTGAAAGACTTGGATCTTTAAGTACCCTCAGGACAAATGCAAGGATCATCTCTGCTACCAACAGAGATCTAAAAGAGTTAGTTCAAAAGAAAATGTTTAGAGAAGACTTGTATTATAGACTCAATGTCTTCCCCATATACATACCTCCTTTAAGAACAAGAAAATCTCATATACCTGAGATAGCTGAATATCTTGTTAACAGAATTTCGGCACGCCTTGGAAAGACAAAATGTAATATATCAAAAAAGACCCTGGAGAGATTAATAAATTATTCATGGCCTGGCAACATAAGAGAGTTAGAAAATGTCTTAGAAAGAAGTATAATTACCAGTAAATCTACTGAAATTGACATACCCGAATATATATTGATAGACAATTTCTCTGATCTCAGTTTGTCTGATACCTTCGAAATCAGTGGGAATATGAAATCCATAGAAAAAAAAGCAATAGTAAATGCATTGAAAAAAACCTCTGGGAATAGGAGGAAAGCTGCTGAGATACTGGGAATCTCTCTTAGGGCTTTGCAATATAAAATAAAAGAGTATAATATCAAGGATCTGTAGATTTATCTAAATAAACCAAGGTAACATCCTCCATCTTACCCGTCCTTTATACTCTTCATAGACACTCCCAAATCGACTAAGGAGTTCCTTTTCTTCAAGAGGTATTATTAAGGCATGCACAATTACAAAATCAAAAAAAGCTAAAATACCCACCGCAACAAACTCTGTAAATAAAAAAATGCCCAAAAAAATTAAAGTATGAGCAAGATAGGTAGGATGTCTAACCATGGAAAATGGTCCTGATGCTATAAACTTGCTTTTTTTCTTAGTTAATATCTCAGGCACCCCTATTAAACCCCAAAAACCCAAGAGTTTTGCAGTCCAGAGATGGAGGATGAAACCAAATAAAAAGATTGCTAAGCCAAGGAAGTTTAAAAATAAAGGTATCTCAAAGACATATTTAAGAAGATGAAGCCGATTCATATAGACAATTATGGAGATTATTGATAAAGTAATGAAAGGCATCAAATAAGTTAAAATGCCAATCTTTCTAAAAAATTTTGGTTTTAAGTGGACAGGTATCCAAAAAAGAGGGATATTAACACCAAAAATTATAGTAAGCAGAGCAATCAGTTCTAATATTTCTTCCATTTTTAAAATTGCTTAAAACGTGTACTGCACCCCCTTTTGAATATACCCTTTAGCCCTTCAATTGGTAGAGCTTTATGCAATGTCCCTTCTCTGTCCTTCTTGGTATTTTAACTTATATTCTTCTTAAGATAAATACGTCCCCGAATTGCCACATCAAAAATCTAAATGAAAATGAATCGTTGCCTCAAATAAAAAATCTAAAGGAAATATAATAGCCTGTGTTGGTTAAAAGCTTCAGAGG
>JAOAEO010000120.1 GCA_026416735.1 Thermodesulfovibrionales bacterium | reverse complement strand
TTTAAATGGTCATCTGTTGCAAGGCTACTGAAATCTATGTCTTTGTCAAATTGGAGTGTCTTTGTCTGCATCTTTACCCATGTCCCTATATCCATCTCACCATATATTGTGCCAATGGCTTCAGGGTTATCGTTGTAAAATTGAATAAGTGTTTCTTTCAATACCTTCTGCACTATTAGGGCTCTACCCATCATTAATGCCCTTTCTATACCCAAATATTCCGTCTTCCAATTTGGCACTGTGCCTCGTAATGTCTGAAATGCCTGAGTTCCCTTGCCTTGTTTTAACAGTGTATTGAAGAAATTAGCTGTCTCATTTATGAGTCTCTGCTCATCTGCACCAAATCGCACTGTTTCATTATCCTTTGCATTTAACATCCTCTGTGCAATGTCTGGCATCCTTGATTTGTATTCATCAAGGAGGGTCAGTAACGCCTTCTCATCAGGTGTTAACCCTTCTGCTGCAAAAACAAACGCTGGCAATACTAAAACAATAATGATCAAAAATAGAACTTTGTACTTCATTCTTAACCCTCCTATTAAAAATCCCTTTCTTATCTGATTCCCTCAAAGCCCATGCTCCTTATCTCCCTTACATCATCCAATTCTTTAACTCCCAAACTCCTCATCCTTTCAATAATACTCTCAAATCCTTTGATTGCCGTTGTCCCCATCTGGTCTGTTACTACTATAAATAAGTCCCTACCGTTTTTAAGCCTTATTCCTATTGAGCCTGTCTCAGATACTGTTGTTAAAATTGCCCTTCCTGCATAGCCTCTTCCAGATAAGGCAGCAAGCCATGCGAGGATGATTAACCATTTAGGTGGCTTAAATATCACCGGTTGGAAATACTCCATTTCATCGTATCTAAAAAGGTTTATCCCTTTATAAGTTGCTATCTTAATTCCATCATCCATAGGTAATATCTGATAACTTGCATACCATGAAGAGATTTTTATACTGTAAAATCCAAGTAGGCTTATTAACCACATGACTACCGTTATTGGTGCCCCCACTGTAAATGCCTGAACACTGCCACCTGCAATAAATAATGGTAGGCTAAAGAAA
This sequence comes from Thermodesulfovibrionales bacterium, assembly GCA_026416735.1. Taxonomy (GTDB): domain Bacteria; phylum Nitrospirota; class Thermodesulfovibrionia; order Thermodesulfovibrionales; family Dissulfurispiraceae; genus DYHD01. The sequence goes on along the minus strand of JAOAEO010000120.1, from coordinate 3,602 downwards.
ACAGCAATTAATATAAATACTGCAAAATCACCGGCAATCACCCTCCATCTTGCGTATCTTAAGGCATCCTTAGAGATTGTCCTATAGGGCAGGAATATATAGGTAAGTAGTCCGATGAAAAAGATTAGTAGAGAGTAACCTCTGTAAGGATACAAAATCCATGTAGGAGGTCGTGGCAGATTTGAAAAGCCAGAGCCAAGATGAAAATCGTCATCTGAATAGATTCTATATCCAACCTTAAGATAAGCATTTAGTGAAGCAAGATAAAGATAAATTTGATCATTGTCATGCCTTAAATAATTACTAATCCTGTTTACTGGAGTCTCTGTGGTTTTAAAGAAAAAAACCTTTGAAGGATATTGATCTGATGGAAGTCTCCTTTTCCAATGCTCTGGAATATCCCATTTTTTTGCACTAAGACTTCTTTGATTCTGGAGTTTCTTTAAAACCCTGTAAATCTCTATCCATTCTTCTTCTGCTACTATGGTTACTGTTTTTGCCTTTATTTCTGATTTAATCCTTTCAATCTGAGATTTTTGCTCCTCTGGTGAAATAAGAGAGTGTGCTATTTTTGAATAAACAGAAAGACCGTCTCCAGAAGGGTCAAATAGCTCAACTATAACTACTCTCTCAAGCTTGGCATACATGAATAGCATTATTCCTACTACAAAACTACTAAATAATATTATTCTTCGCAAAAGTTCCATATCGGTTTTTAAATTTTTATAATTTTGCAGATTGCTTATAGGAATGAATCTTTTAAAATTAGTAGGATCAAGTTTTTGAGATTTTTCTCTTAGTTTAAAATTTAAATTCTTCCTCTAAGCAAATTCAAAATTATAAAAAATTCGCTTAAAAACCTCCTTTTCTTCATAGAGTATATCATTTTCAAAAAAAATGCAAACTTCATCTATTTCTTGTCAATGCAAAATAGTCTTATCTGAGCCTTTACTGTAACAGCCTTGTCTTCTTTTTTGGGTTCTGGTGGCTCAATAGCAGCTATCTCGGGCATTACACGTGCTTTAAGCAATGCAGGATGTTCCCAATAGGATCGCTTTATATCATAGTTTATCTCTGAGATACTACAATATCTGCCAATCCTTTCACCTACTTTTTTAGCAAACTCCTTTGAAGTCTCTATAATCTCAATCTTAAGCTCACTTTCTGCATCTTTATATCTGCTTTCAGATATAATCCATTCCGGATGCGAAACTGTGTAACTTAGCTTTTCTCCATATTTTTCCTTTACTGTATCAACTACATCAAGAAGTCTGTTTTGCTCTTTTGTCTCTTTTAGCTTAAAAAAGTAGCTTAGTTCACCTTTGTAACCTGAACATTTACGCCTGTCTTTCTCCCACCAGCAATTTTTATAAACAGAATAACTTCCACCTTTGTAGTTTAGTCTAAGGTCTCTTACAGCCCTATCCACTATACCAAGCATATTCAAAACTTCAGCCTCTCTTTCAGCCTTAGCCGATATGGAAAGATTTAAACCGAGAATATCAGGATTTAGTTCTCTTTTCTCTTCAAGGGTAATTGAAATAATGGTGCGTTCACTTTCATTTAATTTCTCTTGTCCATTGGCAGCAGAGAAGGTGAAGAGAATAATTGATATTGCAAACAATACTAAAAACTTTTTCATTGCTTTACATCTCCTTTCTTAGTCTTAAAATTAATAAATTATGTTTTGCCAAACTGTATTCTGGATTAAGCTCAATTGCTCTTTTGTAGGCTTTCTCAGCCTTATCAAATCTTTCCGACAAATAATAGGCATATCCCAAATTATTAAAAACTCTTGCTTTGTTTGATGATTTTTTTGCTGTATCCTCCCAAAGAGAAATCTCAGTTTTATAGTCTAAGTTTCGCAAAAAAGTAAAAGCTCCAAGAGTGATAGATAATATTACAATTGATGTGCCTATTGCAAATCTAATAAAAAAGAAATTTTTAAGTATAGATAAAGCATTTACAAGAAGAGATGAAAACAGGATAAAAAAACCAAAAGATGCAATATAAAGCTGACGATCATTAGCCACATCTAATCGGGGAATAATTGAATTTGTTGGAATGATATTAATAAAAAACCACAAAACTGCAAATCCAAGTATAGATTTTTTCCTTAAAGCATAAAAACCAATGGTTAAAATTAAACAAAACAGAAAGCCTTTTATTAGAATATCTAAGGAAAGTGTTTTAATAACTGGCAAATCGGGATCAATATTCATGCCGTTTAGAACAAATAATCTTGTAATTAGATAAAATATGCCATTGAGTTGCGTTAAAATATTATCCCAAAATGAGCGAATACTAAGGCTATATTTAAGAAGATAACTGTATTTTGGATGAAAAATCATAGCAATAAGTGTGAGAGCGAAAATTAGCCATTGAATATATTGATTTTTTAGTATCTCCTTTGTGTCAAATTTGTTGTATCTGTATATATCAATTAATAGCAGGTTTAAGGGCAGGACTATTGCAATCTCCTTGGTAAGAAGAGCAAGGATGAAAAAGATCATAGAAAGAATCCGTTTTCCCTGAATATAAAAAAGTAAAGAGCTAATATAAAACATAGCCATCATTGATGTAGACCTTCCGCTTACATAAGTTATTGCCTCTGTTTGGATAGGATGAATAGCAAATAAAAGAGCTGCTAAAAAGGCTATTAAATTAGCCCTCTTTATTTCAATCTTACAGATGAGAAGTTTTGATGCAAAAAGGTATATTAAAACTACATTACATAGGTGGATAATAAGATTTAGTAGATGAAATCCAAAGGGATGAGAATCTATAAGCCAGTTAATAGTATAGCTAAACTTTAGTAAAGGTCTTATACCTGTTTCAAGGTCTGAAAGCCATCCTTTAAAGGAATGAACCTTTGAGTTATAAACAATAACATTATAATCATCAAATTGGAACTCTCCAAGCAGGGAATTTGAGTAGACAATCAGTGTTACTACTACCAGTAGAAGAATTTTAATAGTTAGTATAGAAAAAGCTTTTGAAAAATTAAAATAAATATAAGATTTTGCCATATGTAATAGAAATTTCTTCAATTTATCTTTTCTTCTTTCTTTCCCTTTCCTTCTCCTTTTCCTTATCAATCATTGCTTTAAGAATAGGAATTCTCTGTGTTGCATATCTTCCCACTTCGTTCGCTGAGTTTATACTTACCTGTCTTTTGTATGCCTCGTAGGCAGAATTAATATCTCCAATTCTTTCATAGCATATTCCAAGATATCCATTTACTGTTTGATGATTTGTTCGGGATTGAGCAAACTTGCTAAGATATTCAACTGCCTCAAAGCAGTTATTAAGTTTGTAATAGCTCATGCCAAGATAATACATTGAGTTTATGTCTTCAGGAAAAAGCCTGAGGGCTTGTTTTAGTGTTTCTATAGCATCCCTGTAGTTTTCCCTTCCGTAACTAAGCATTCCAAGCCCGCGAATTGCAGGCTGATAATTACTCTGCATTTTAAGTGTATGTCTGAAATATCTTTCAGCCTCATAGTCATTTCTGTTTCTGTTATGGATAAATCCATAGAGAGCATAAAATGGAGGCTGATTAGGCTCTTGCTGAATAGCCATTCTTAAGAGTCTTTCAGCCT
>JAOAEO010000011.1 GCA_026416735.1 Thermodesulfovibrionales bacterium | reverse complement strand
GAATTACATTTGTAAAACTAAAAGTGTCTAAAACTGTGCTATTATCTGTATCACGTATTTCCACTGTTATGGTGGAGCCAACTCCTGGTATATAATGTACAAATCTGCCATCATTTAAAGCGATTTGTTCGGCAGTAGAAATCGAATAACCAAAGATATGAATCCCGGGGATGTTAATAGCTGCTGCAGCCTCCTTATCTATGACAACATTGATATAACCATCGTCTCCTTGATATTCATAGGTCGATGGATTAAAAGACTGAGTATCTGTCTTATAACCAGAAAAGACATATCTATCCCTAAATTTACTATTTGCAAGACTTAACAGATGATCTCTCAGTTGCTTCACTTCATTGGCAATTGACCGCCTTCCTAAGGGATCGATATTATCACTAACACCTAAAAGAGTAAGTTCTTTTACTCTATTTAAAGTCTCCGATACCAATGAAAGTCTCATCTCTGTGTAACTGAGATGAGACATGGCTTCATCAATATTCCTTAAGAACTGACTATTTAAATTGATGCTTACTTTATAGTCTAAGGATCTACTAATGCCTACAACATCATCGGATGGCTTATTTATCCTTTTACCAGTAGCCAGTTTTTCGTTGCTATCAGATAATTCTGTTAGATTTCTCTGAAGAGAACGAATAAATTGATCGTATATCATGAAGGTTGTGACTCTCATAGCTCTAAAATAGTCTGTAATAGTTCATCTGTTACTTTAATCATCTTTGCACTGGCCTCATAGGCTCGTTGAAATTTTATTAAGTTGATCGCCTCTTCATCTAAAGATACACCCGATATGGATTCGCGTCTTTTTGAAATCTCCATCAAGAGGTTTTCTTCGAAAGAAAAACTGTCTTTAGCTGCTGCAGCTAAAGAGGCTGTCTCTGTAACGATCCCTCTATAATAATTTGCAAAGGTTAAGCTGCCAAGATTGCTTATTTGAGACTGTGAAAGCTTAACTATAGCGAGGGCGTTCTCATTATTACCCGGTAATTGAGTATTGTTAGATGAAGCAGCAACCTTGTTTGGATCGGTAATAGCGACATTAAAATTCTTAATTACTCTCATTAGGGGACTTATTAGAAATTTATCTTTTTCAGTAACTGTTCCACTAATGACTATCCTAATTCCTTCAAATGTTATAGCACTACCTGATATGAAAGCTCCTGTTGCTACAACAGAACCAGTTCTTCTATTTCTTATAAAGTAATTATTTGCTGAATCGAAGGTAATATCATATTCATCTAAGGTCAATAAAGCATAATCAGTTATTTCTGCAGAGGTAATATTAGCCCCTTCAGATGAATCCTTTGTAAAAAGATCAAAGGGAGTAAAAAAATCATTTCCATTAGAACCATCGAGTCCGAACCCTCTTCGGTGTATAATATTCACCTCTTTTATAAGTGAGGCTATGAGTCTACGAAACTTTATATGTAAGTTATTTTTAACCGTATCCCTAACGTCTAAAAGCCCACCTACTTTACCCTTTTCAACTGACTTAGTTATATTCATACTATCGAGGAATAATTCTTTGTCGCCTTCATCATTTAACTTTAAAGAGAGTTGATTTGTCTTGACTCCGTAGACAAGATTTCTCATTCCTACAATAATATTTACATTACCAAGATTATCCTCATACATACTGTAATCAATAAGTTCTGATAATTGATTCAACAAATTTTGCCTCTGATCCCTATAGTCGAGCGCAGTCCCTGTGTTACCCACCTCAATCTGGGCAATCTTATCATTCAATGAAGCAATATTGCTGGCAATTGTATTGATACGGTAGACTAAATTCTCTAACTCCTCATTTATATGCTTTATATTCTCTAATAAGTCTTGTTCTATCTTTTTGGCTGTATTAACCAAAGCATGGGCACTCTGTAATAATATAACTCTTTGGGAAGAGCCCTCAGGGTTAGTAGCTACCTCATGCCATGCATTGAAATAGTCACTCAGTGATTTAGATAAGCCAAAGTCCTTGGCTTCATTGAATATTTGTTCAATTCTGCTGTATGTCTCTGACAATGATAGTGACCTACCATAATTTTGATATTGTCTAAGCAATTGGGATTGTATATATTCTTCATAGCTTCTTCTAATTCCAGCGACGGTAACACCTCTTCCAATGGTACCACCTCTACCGAGTGCAGGAGGCATAGTAGAAAGAATTATCTCTTGTCTGCTAAAGCCCGGAGTATTAATATTGGCAATATTGTGACTTACGATATTCAGAGCCCTCATATTTGCAATTAATGCAGTCTTGCCAATATCGAGCATTCCAAGGATATACAACTAAACCTCCTTCGAGATAGTATTAGCCTTTAGATGGTAGAAGGTATTTACTCCCACCATATCTAAATAACCAATTGTATTCTTGAAAAAGTTTAAAGAGCGATCAATCACAGCTCTATTGAATTCATTTAACTCTGCAATACTTTGAATAAGAGATATCCATTTTAGCAATAGAGGTTTTAAAGATTCCTCCTCCATCAATATCTTATCTACTAAATCTCTCTCTAAATCACCTCGAATTTCCCTTTCAATAAAATAATTCCTCAATAACCTCTTCCTCTCCTCTTCTAACAGTCTCAATCTCATTAAAACCGTGTCCTTCTCTTTAGATAAAGCCTCAATTTGAGGAATATTAAGATTTATCAGATTTTCTCTCTCTCTTTGCAGCAATGTCTGTAAAACATAATAACCAGAGATCAATTCTGTAATGATAACTCTTAAGCTATCTTTAGTGTTCATAATACTTCTCTAAGTATGCTTTCTGCAATCCTTTTTGGGTCGATGACATAGGTTCCATCTTCAATTGCCTTTTTAATCTCAGCTACCTTCTCTGATCTTATATCAGGCATTTGATTAATGGCTGACATTAACTCAGCAATCTCTTTAGCTCTATTAGATATATCGACTTTATCCGTTGGCGAGATCCTTTTAGAAGTTTGTGAGGCATCCTTCGATTCTATTTTGTTTATCCTTTGAACATTTTGACTTAAATCCTGGAGTTGAGGATTTTTATTATTATATATCTTCACAACGACCTCCTTAGAGGGACTTTAATTATATTATCGGAATTTTAACAAATTTCTTTAACTTCAAATCGCCTCAATGAATTTAAGGGAATCAAATCTTTCACCATATTATCTTGAAATGCAAATAAGAACATATTTCCTTAGTTACTATCGTTTCAGTATTTAGTTATATCCTTCTTCTTCACAATATCCGCAAAATTATGGATGTCCTTAGTTAAGGTCTAATCTACATAATCAACAGTAATTATGTTGCCACAACTTCCTTTTGACCATACTATAAACACTACCTTATTTCCCTTAGAAGATTTGTAGGCATTCCAAGGGGCGCTTTAATGCCGATTCCACCATGAAATCTAATGCCTCCATCAATTGGATATACTCTTGAACTAACGGTCGAAGATAACCTTTCTTTTATTGGCAACATTGGTTTGCTTAGCTCCTTAAGGTTTTTAGTACCTATATCATCCACTTTGTTTTTATCTTTCTCGCCGACACCTTTCAAGATCTCATATGTTTTATATTTAGCTTTAAATAAATTCTTTACTAACATCTCCCCAATACCTATACCCCTTTCAGCACACAGTCTTGCAACTTCAAAATCAAACAGACCCATGTATATGTCAGCTCCAAGACCCCTTTTAGAAAACCCCGAGACAGTTTTTCTCATGCTTTTAAACAATTCATAAAGGAAAAGGCACTCCATCTCTTTAGCAATAGTTTTGATTGTCTGGGGGTCATTCTTCTCCTTTAAAGAATGTAGGTCTATGAATTGTTCGTTTGAAATCCTCATGATATTATATACCGACAATTACATAATCTCCACTTCAGCCTTCAAAGCTCCAGCCTTCCTAAGAACTTGGAGTATTGAGATCAAATCCCTTGGAGTTACACCTAAAGCATTTAAAGCTCTAACTATCTCTCCAAGGGTTGCTCCGGAAATCTGCACAAGAGAAGCCCTCTCTTCTTTAGCTTTAACTTCCTGTTTTGGGACGACAACTGTCTCAGCAGAAGGAGGAGCTAAAGGAGGTGGTTGAGAGACTTGATATTCCGTTTTAACTTCGATCGTTAGATTACCATGGGCTATAGCCACAGGAGCTATCCTTACATTTTCTCCGATCACTATCGTTCCAGTCTTTTCGTTAACTACTACCTTAGCGGGAACATCTACCTGCACATCTATAACCTCGATGACTGAAATAAAATCAGCAATTCTTCTACTATATTCAGGCGGTATCTTTACTCTTATTGATGAAGGATCAATAGCCAAAGCATAATCAGATTGGAATGTTTCGTTGATCCTTTTTGCAACTACGTTAGCGGTAGTAAAATCGGGTCTGTGTAAGAAAAGTCTTAAGTCACCCTGTGCTCCCAAAGTGAAGGGCGGTTCTCTTTCTATAATTGCACCCTCTGGAACTCTACCGGCAGCGGTATGATTCTTTTGAGTCCTGGCACCAGTTCCACCTCCTATAAACCCTCCAACCGATACAGGACCCTGAGCAAGGGCATAAACGTTACCATCAGAGGCTCTTAATGGTGTTATCAAAAGGGTCCCCCCCTGAAGACTTTTTGCATCACCAATAGTGGAGACAAGGGCGTCTATCCTCAAGCCAGGTTTAGGGAATGGAGGGAGAGTTGCGGTAACTACAACTGCAGCTGTATTCTTTGCTTTTAAGTCGTTAGGTCTAACATTTAACCCCATCCTCTGTAACATATTAGCAATACTTTGCATCGTTGAGATACCCTTGTCTCCTGTGCCATCTAATCCAACAACTAAACCATATCCTATTAACTGATTCTCTCTAACACCCTCAAAAGTGGCTATATCTTTAATCCTCTCAGCATGGCTCTCTACTATTGAAGAAAAACTAATAAAGATAGTCATTAAAAGAAAAATGGCTATTTTATCTATGAAACCTCTCATCTCTATATCTCGTTGACCCATCCTTTACCTTTAAAAGGGCCAAATTCTATCTATAAACCGAGCAAGCCAACCTGGACTTTGCTTCTCAGAGATGACACCATCTCCAATGAAGAATATTTCTGCATCGGCTATCTTGTTACTTAATACTGTATTATCTACAGCAATATCTTCTGTTCTTATGATTCCTTTTAAAGCAAGTATTTGCTTTTCATTATTTATGGTTATCTCTTTTCTCGATTCGATTACAAGATTACCGTTGGGAAGCACTTCTACTACTTTAGCTGTAATAGTCCCAATTAACCTTCCCTCTCTATTGGTCGTTCCACTTCCCTCAAAATCACTCTCCGCTGCCCCCTTCACCAATGGAGAAAAGGTATTGCCCTTTCCAAATAGATTACCGAGATTTAAATTCTTTGGAATCCCAAAGACGTTATCCACTGCAGCATCAGTTTCAGACTTACGATTTAAAACTGTATCAGCCTTTCCAGAACCAGCTATATTTTCTACAACCTTAATCGTTACTAAATCATTGAGTCTTCTAGCCCTCGTATCTTCATATAGACTTGCCCTTTCAATCCATAATGAGTTCGAAGAAGATTTGCTTACCCTCTCTTCTTGATAGACATACTTAGGAGGGGGATCAGGAAGTTTTGGGGTAGAAGCACAGGCTACAAGGGAGGACAGAAGGAAGATCGAAATCAAAGCAAAACGGATAATACCCCTTAAATTTTTAGATATAGTCTCTCTTTCAATTAGATTAAAAGAGCACCTTAACTGTATTCTCATCTACCAGGACCCCCGTTACCGTCTTTTTAGAGGCTATATTAATTACCTTTACCTTTTTGCCAACAAAGGCGTCATCTTTAATCTCGCCCAAAGCTCTGATTATAAAATGGGGTGATTCGATTACCATAGAGACCAACTGTCCCCTTTTTACCTTTTTTTGTTGAGTAAGCATAGAATCGACGATGGGCATATTAGCTCCAACAGAACGATTCAGATGTTTTCCGATAGCATCCTCTATCTTTGAAATTGACCCCTTAGGAATCCTTTCTACATCTAACAATGTTAAATATATATCGTCCTGTTGTAAAATCTCTCCTTTTCTTAAGGGCTTACTACTCATTACGATCCACTCAAAGGCTCTAACAGTAGTTGTTACAGTAACTTTTTTATTACCTTTAAACTCCAATAGAAACACTGTCTTGCCCGGTGGTCCCTTCAGAATTAATATTTTTTCAGGAAGTTCTGAGATAACGGTCCTTTCACCAATTTCTGATATATCGATTTCAGCCCAAGGATAATTTTTTTTAAGATATTCCTTAAGAATCCTGCTAAGATCGGTAAGTTCAGAATAGCCATGACCAACATATAAAAAACAAAGAAAGAAGATAAGTAGTATCATCTTATTGGTCACTAAGATTAGATAGTCCTTTGTCATGATAGAATCCTTCTACCTTTTTAGATTATTGGCGGATTGGAGCATTTCATCAGAAGCCTGAACTACTTTAGAACTAATCTCATAGGCCCGTTGGCTTATTATTAAATTCACCATCTCCTGTACTATATTTACATTGCTTAACTCGATAAATCCCTGACTAATTGTGCCTAACCCTTCTGTGGAGGGATTGCCTGTAGTTGCCTCTCCCGATGAATCAGTTTGGATAAAGAGATTTTTACCAATAGCCTTCAACCCACCAGGATTAATAAACCGAGCCAACTCGATTTGACCTATCTCTACCGGAGTAATGCTTCCAGCCTGTATAACTGATACCCTGCCATCAGAACTTATGTTTATATTAATTGTATTAGCTGGGACAGTTATGGCAGGCTCCAAAGGATAGCCATCTGAAGTCACAATTCTTCCTTCGTTATCCAACTTAAAAGCACCTGATCGCGTATAGGCAATGGAACCATCAGGCATGGAGATTTGAAAAAAACCATCTCCCTCAATCACTAAGTCAAGGGGATTACCTGTATGGACGAAGTCTCCTTGATCAAATATTTTCTGAACAGCAACTGGTTTCACGCCCAATCCAATCTGTATGCCTGTAGGAACCTGTGCTCCCTCTGCAGAGATCGAACCTGGAGTTTTAACACTCTGATATATCAACTCTTGGAAGTCCGCTCGCCCCCTTCTATATCCAACAGTATTTGCATTTGCAAGATTATTGGCTATTACATCGTTATTGATTTTTTGTGCCTCCATCCCTGTAGCTGCTGTAAATAAAGATCTGATCATTTACAACCTCCCCATTTCATTATTAACCTTAGCTGTCGATTCATCAAAGGTCTGTATTGCCCTTTGGTACGCCTCATATTCCCTTAGGGTTGTAATCATCTTAACCATTTCTGAAATTATATTGACATTTGAAGTTTCTAAATATCCTTGCTTTACTTCAGCATTCGATTTAGTTCCTTGTTCATTCGAAGAAAAAATAGACTCGCCCAACTTAATGAGATTAGTGGTATCTTTAAACTTCACCACCTTTAAAGAATCGACTTCTACCCCATCGACTAAGACTGTGCCATTCGGTTTAATCTCTATCTTACCATCGGGCAACTTTATAGGACCCTTTTCACCAAGAATTTTTATACCACTCTGGGTGGTCAAATAACCATTTGCGTCTCTCTTCAAATCTCCTCTTCTTGTATAACGATTACCTTCAAGAGCTATAAAACCTTCTCCGTCGATAGCAATATTCAGTGGATTAGAGGTCATTATTAAGCTGCCCGAGGAAAAATCGATTACAGTGGGAGTATGAAAATTCATTACTTTTAAATCGAGATTAGGACTTGTTAAGTCTTGAGGGAGTATATAATCATTAAAGGAAATCTTCTCACTCTTATAACCGATAGTATTTACATTTGCAAGATTTTGAGAGATAATATCCATATTTAGTTGCCTCATTAAAGCACCAGAAAGTGCTATATATATTGCCTTATGCATGCTATAGTAATAGCAAAGTTAATGCCAGTTTACAACGCTCTCCCCAGGTAAAACAAAATAGAGAGATATCGTTATTAATCTATGAGAGAACTACTTCAGATTAAGATTCTCTTAAATGAGGAGATGGTGAAGGATAAATTAAGAAATCTCAAAATTGTCTTTAGGTCTAAAAAACGGAAGCAATCAGAATAAGATAATTACAGATTTCAGTAAGCGCCGTATTACTTGTAACCTAAAACTGAAAGATCTTAGTTCACGGTTTGAATGTCAAGCCCCTTTAAATAGCTTAGCCATTATAAATTCTAAGGGTATAACAGTAACATCGCGATTTAAATCACAGATGATAGAAAAGGAAGATTTTTCCTATTGAGAAAGTTTTGCCTGAGGATGATTCTTCCTTAAGTTTAAGAATAGTTCAACCTCTCCTACAGGAATATTTAAAAGCCTTGAAATCTCTTGTAATTTAAAGCCTTTATTTTTTAGATGTAGTATTTCTTCATATCTATCGACTCTCTCTAAGGAAGGAACATTGACTAATTCAACCCTTTTTAGGAGGTGTTCAAGAATTGCTATCTTTCTATCTACATCGGACTCTAATTCCTTAAGAATATGGATTTTCTTTTCGATCCTCTCAATTATTATGTCAGCAATCTCATTGGCTTCAGCAAGTTGAAAGGTAACAATATCATTAATACTTTCGTCTGATCTCTTCTTGAATTTAACAAACTTACCAAGCATAATTAAACTCGGATGTCAATCTTTGTAGTTTCTTTCTTTATAGTCTTATTGGTAGATTTCCTCTTTTTAAAAGGATTATCTTTCAATACCTCTTCCTTCTTAACTATAGGAAGAATCTCAAATATCTTTTTAGTCGGTTCGATAGCCATAGAAATCATTCCTGATATGACATTTTTTCGAGAACATATCTCTCTTTAAAAACCTTACTTATCTTCTCAAGTCTTTCGCTGCTTATCTTTAAGACTTCAGACCATTTTTCAGTCCCCAGTTCTATCTCAGGCATAGGTTCATGATATCCAACCCCGAGTCTTACACAAAGAGCGTCAGCTAAACCTATCGACCCACAAAGCAAAACTAAATAGGGATCATCATATAGAACATTAATTGAATCAAAACTGTGATGGTTTGAGATAACTTTACATAATATTTCAGGAAATCCCCATTTTTCAGCAAGATAATAACCTGTCTCCGAATGGTTAAAGCCTAAAATTCTCTCTTCTACCTTATAATAGGGAAGCTTTTCCCTCCTAACTTCATTTGAAATCGCGCCAAATTTTTCAGGCAAACTATTGTTTATTACTACTTTACCGATGTCATGCAAAAGTCCTGCCACTACCGCCTCTTCCCTCTTTATATACCCCACCTCAGCCGCTAATATGCCAGCTGCAATAGAGACACCAAGGCTATGTTCCCACATCATTCTTTCTGTACTTCCAAATCTTTTGTATATACCGCGAGTTGCGGCTGCAAGAACTATCAGTCTTATCACATTTAATCCAAGAATTGAGATAGCTTCTGAAACTGTGTCAATATTTTGTCTAACACCATAGAACGATGAGTTTGCAATTTTCAATATCCTTGAAGTCATAGCCTGATCAGCCATAATGGCACTCTGAAGATCGTGCAGAGAAGTGCTTGGATTATCGATTAACTGAATAATTCTTGCGGCAACCATCGGAACAGAAGGAAGTTCGACAGTCTTCAAAATAATTTCTCTCGTCGTCATTTTACGCTCCTTTCAGCTTGTCAACTAATTGACAACAAAAACCCTTAGCTGTAAAAAATTCTTTGTATCTCAGAGTTTAATGAATGTAATTTTTCTACAATAGATTTTTTCTCCTCTTCCATAACAGAGAGCTTAAGAGCAGATACATTTAAATCTTCAGTCCAGATGCCGTCATCCTCAACTTTTGGTGAAAGCTGCCTCGATAACCCTTCAGCCAAAGCAGTTATATCTATAGCCTGCTGATGAGATACTGATTTTAAAGGTTCATGATGATACCTAACAGAGTAAACAATCTCTTCTGGTAGTTTGGCATCCTCTAAAAACCACGCTCCTGCCTCAGAGTGAGTACATCCAAAATTAGCCCTTTCTGCATCAAACATCTTTTCATCTGTTGGAATTTGCAAAAAACTCTTTTGATCCATTTTATAAAAGACCATCCGACCAATGTCATGAAGAAGCCCACATACAAAAGATTCTTTAGGACTCACAACATAACGAGTCTCAGACAAAGAGGCAGCTATTATGGCAACTTCATAACTGTGTATCCATAAGTTTTTAATATTAAAAGAACCCTTAGGTGGGAAAATATTCAATACAGTCATTCCTAAAGCTATTGCTTTGAGCCTATCAAATCCCATCAACATTATTGCATGTTGAATATCCTTTATTTGACCACTAAAACCATAGAATGCTGAATTAGCTACTGCTAAAACCTTCTCCGCTAAGACTTGATCACGACAGATCAACTCATATAGATCATTTGCACAGGATTTGTCACATCTTGCGATTATGAGTACCTTCCTAAATATAGAAGGTAATGTCGGCAAGTCCTTCAACCCCTTGATGAATAACCTAACACCTTCAGCTGTATACAATTAATATACTCCCCTTAGTTTTAAAGTTAGTCATAGTGTAAAAATGAAGAAAATTATAGGACTTAACAATTTCATTTAGTAATCATCTATACTAAAACTATGCCAAAATCATCTAAAATAAAAAAGCCTAACCTTTACCCCTTTATATATAGATCATACAAAACTTTTCCGACAAAGAAATCAGCCCAAGATATCATAATATGAGGTAATGTAGACCTTAATATCATCTCAAAAATTGGTAGTGGCTTGGCAATTATTCCAGCTATACTAAAGTGAGCCATTAAAACAGTTCCATATATTACGATTATTCCATTGAAAAGATACCCATAGACAGCTGTGCCTCTTGATAGAAAAAGTATGGTGACTACCAATAGATCAAATAATGAGAAAAGAAAGGCTATAAAATTTATTGCTTTAAAAGTAACTATTGAGGGATCTACTTTATCAGCAATAAAAAAGGGATGTATCCTATAATGTAATATTAAGCCTGCAAAGGCAAGAAGAAAAAGAGCTAAAAGGAGCAATCTCCTATTCATGGTCTGTTCCTTCCATTAAAACTTCGCGATGTACCCTAAATATAATGTGCCAGTTATCGCTAATATATGCAGAATCCACCAACCTACCCTAAACTTCATAAAATATTTAAGCACCTTTATCCCCCTATTAGATGGCCAATGGTATATACAATAGCAATTCCTATCAGATGTATAATCCACCAACCCGCTTGAAGAAAGGTTAATTTTTTGCCTAATCTATCAAACTTCATAGAAGCCTCCTTCCTTAAATAAAAACATACAATATAGGTTTCTTAAGGATATTAATTTTCTTTTGCCTCACTCCGCCATTAAATGTTTGGTACAAGATCTAATATTTTCCATAGACATATGAAGTTTTTGGTTTTACAGAAGTAACAAAAAACCTTATTTCCCTGAAACTTTCTATATACAATCTGAGTAAAATTCTCTGCTCGAGTAAAGAGATCTTTAAAAGCATAAACAACCCTTACCTCTTGATTATTTTATATTTACTATGCTTACCACATATTTTTTCCATACCCTAAACACAAAACACTAATGGAGATTGCTCTCTTGCCAAACCCTCTTAACCCATACACAATTTAGCATTAAAAATCCATTAAAATTCTGATCTCCCTAAGGTAATCTCTTCAGCTACACCTGACTGTTCTTTTAACATCCTTTCGACTATAGCCCAATTTACTACTCTACTCAATCCTTTCTCTTGAATAAGTTTCTCAACCTCTGTCCGTAAATCCCCCAATTTTTTATAGATGTCTCTGTTAACTTCTAAATAGACCTTTTTATCCATCACAGCAATCTTGATAGGTTGATAAATTATTTTCCCCTTTGTACCTACCTTCACCAGATTAAAAAGCTGCTCCATATTTTCTGGTAAAACCCTAATACAACCGTGGCTTCTATAGCGATAAACACTCGTTGGCCAAATAGTCTCATGTATGATTATACCAGATATAGAAGTGTCCAAGGCATATCTGCCTAAGGGGTTATCAGGTCCTGGCGGCACAAAGATTTTTACAGGTTGACCTTCCTTTTCCATCTTCCTTTGCATCGATATGGGAACACGCCAAGAAGGGTTTTTTCTCTTGGAGACAATCTTAAAATCCCCCTCTGGGGTCCTCCACTGCCTACTTCCTCTCCAGGAAGGCATTCCGAGTCCAACAGGGGTAGAAAACTCGAGAAGCCCATCTCTAAAGTAATAGAGCATCCTATCAGGAATATTAATTATAATCCCAGAATCTATAACTTTTGGAACTATCTTCATAGTATTTACCTTAAGAACAGAGCCAATTTGTAAGTATCTATTTGGATCCAAATTATTATCTAATATCAATCTATCTCTATCGACCCCTAATTTAGAACTTATAAGTTCGATAGTATCACCCTTTACAACTGTATAATTAATGAATCCCCCCATTAAAAAATCAGCATAGGACAAGCGAGGGAAGGGAATACTAATAAAAGTGCATAGAAAAATTAAATAAATCATAAAATGAAAATATATCCACAAATCAGAGAAATGTCAAGGTATTGAGTGAATATTCTTTTGATAAAAGGATATAAGGGACAGAGTTTGCCCTTAAGTCTGAATAAAGGTTATGATAGAGAGAATATTTCATAAGTTGATTGTTGCATAATTAAATATAAAGAAGTGCCAATAACAGAAAAAGATGAGAAGAATTTCTGAGACTGAAGCTTTACAAATGCTTAAATCTAAAGATTTTCTTGATATTGGGCAAGTAGCTGACAGTATCCGGGCAAAACTGCATCCAGAAAGAATTGTAACCTTCATAATAGATAGGAATATTAACTATACCAATATCTGTATAAATAGATGTAGATTTTGTGCCTTCTATAGGGATGAAAGTAGTCCTGATGCCTACGTGCTTGACAAAAAGGAGATATTTAAAAAAATATCGGAGACGATTAATGCCGGTGGGACTCAAATTTTACTACAGGGTGGAATTAATCCCAGCCTTGATCTAAACTACTATTGCGATCTTTTAAGTTCTATTAAAGAGAGATTCAGAATAAACATCCATGGTTTCTCTCCACCAGAAATAGACTACCTATCGCAAAGACATAATTTATCTATTAAAGAAGTACTTATAATCCTCAAAAGAGCAGGACTCGACTCCATACCTGGTGGTGGTGCCGAGATTCTTTCCGATAGAGTTAGAAAGCTTATCAGTCCTCGTAAAATAAACTCTGCAAAATGGCTTAACATCATGGAAGAAGCTCATAAAATTGGCATGAAGACCACCGCCACAATGATGTTTGGCACTATAGAGGATTATGAAGACATAGTAGAACACCTCCGAGTTATTAGAGAACTCCAAGATAAAACCAATGGTTTTACAGCATTTATACCTTGGTCATTCCAACCCGGCAATACACAATTAAAGATGATAGACAAAAAAATATCTCTTAAATTAGCTACAGCATTAGATTATTTGAAAATCCTATCAATTTCAAGGATCTATCTCGACAATATCAAAAACATTCAGGCTTCATGGGTTACTCAAGGAGTGAAGTTAGCACAGGTAGCTCTCCGTTTTGGCGCCAACGACTTTGGATCTACCATGATAGAAGAGAATGTTGTTAGAGCTACAGGAATAGATTACAGAGTATCTATTGATGAAATAATTCAGGCTATCAAATCAGCTAATTTCAAAGCTGCCCAAAGAGATACATATTATAACATTTTAAAGATTCTTTAATTATTCACATGATTACAAAAATATCCATAAAACATCGAAAAGTGACAATATAAAAGGAGGCATCATGTCTGAACCATTATATGATGTTATAGTTATTGGTGGCGGTCCTGCTGGATTAACCGCTGCTCAATATTGTGCCAGGGCTAAACTCAAAACAATAGTAATCGATAAATCTCCTTCTGCTGGGGCTTTGGCATACGCAAGCACCATCGAAAACTATCCGGGACTTGAGAAACCCATATCTGGAAGAGAGCTTCTAAACAGATTCCGTAATCAAGCTATCAACTTTGGGGCAGAATATGTAGAATCTAAGGTCATAGGTGTATCTTTAAAAGATGACATAAAAGAGGTTTTCACAATGGATAAAAACTATCGTGCTAAAGCATTGATCATTGCTACTGGAGCAATGGGCAGAAAACCTACTATTAAAGGAGAAGCTGAGTTTTTAGGCAAAGGCGTAAGCTATTGTGCAGTATGTGATGCAGCCTTCTATAAGGGGAAAAAGGTGGCTGTTTTAGGTGATTCTGAAGAAGCTCTTAAGGAAGCTATCTACCTTACAAAATTTGCTGACGAAGTATATCTAATATCCCCTACTAAAAAATTAAAAACAGAAGTTGAAGAGAGCGACTTAAAGATTAAAAATCTCAATTTTCTTTTAGGTAAGACTACAACCTCCATCGAAGGCACTGAAACGGTAGAAAAGATTAAACTTAGAGACGATACAGGTAAGGAGTCCTATTTAGAACTTTCAGGTGTGTTTGTATATCTTTCTGGTAGTAAACCCATAACCGA
Organism: Thermodesulfovibrionales bacterium; assembly: GCA_026416735.1. GTDB lineage: Bacteria > Nitrospirota > Thermodesulfovibrionia > Thermodesulfovibrionales > Dissulfurispiraceae > DYHD01. The sequence goes on along the minus strand of JAOAEO010000011.1, from coordinate 6,219 downwards.
TTTTCTACAAGGTTCTTTAGAGCTTTCTGATAACGATTGTATTAAAGTAAATAAAATGATGGAAAGCAATATAAGTGGTGTTTTCGCCGCTGGAGATGTAACATGCACCGAGGTAAGACAAGTTGTAGTAGCTGCCGCAAAAGGTTGTATAGCTGCATTATCAGCTGAAAAATATCTATTTAGCAGAAAGAGAATAAAATATGATTGGCATAAATGAAGAGTTTAAAACGATGATTCTTGAGTACATGCAAAAAGGATTTTTGGAAAATATAGTTGACATGTTCAAACACGACAGAAGCCTCTATCCACTTATAATAGACATGATCAAAGATGAAAGAATAAAGGTAAGAATCGGAGCCTTTGCTCTCGTAGAGGAACTTTTAAAGGATTCACAGAAGGAACTTTTAGAAATTATACCCCTTATAAAGCCGCTTCTTAATGATCCAAACCCAACAATAAGGGGTGATGCAGACTATCTAATCGAGATTTTAACAAAAGACAATGACTTGAGGAAATAAGTAAAACGCATAATTTTTGACAATTTAACTACAGCTATTTTTCCATAAATTCCTTATCATTATCTTTTAAGAGCCATTATGATATGATTCATTTTAACAACGAAAGGGTTTTATTGAGTTTTAGAAAGAAATCTCCCATATTAAATTAATATTATGATTCTCATAAGAAACTTTGATTCAAGAGAGTGGATAAAACTCTAAGTTATTCATGTTAAAATAGTGTTTACATTCCATTTCAGTTATTAACTTAAATTTCTCATTTTTAAAGGGAGGAATAAGTGGCTTATACTATTGCTTTTGCTGGTAAAGGTGGTACAGGAAAGACAAGTTTAGCCTGCTTAACTATCAAGTATCTTCTAAAAAAGAGAAAAGGACCTGTTTTAGCTATTGACGCTGACAGCAACTCTTGTTTAAATGAGGCTTTAGGTGTAGAGGTTCATACTACAATTGGAAAGATAAGAGAAGAGTCTTTAGAAGCTGTAAGAGTTACAGGAGAGAGGCCCGGCGGCATGCCAATGGAACAACTTTTTGAATACCAAATCCAACAGGCACTTGTAGAGTCGACAGGTTATGACTTATTAGTTATGGGGAGACCTGAAGGCCCAGGTTGTTATTGTGCAGCAAACCACATAATAAGGAAATATACAGACATGCTATCAATATCTTATCCTTATGTCGTCATAGATAACGAAGCAGGTATGGAACACTTAAGCAGAAGGACTACTAACAAAGTAGATTTGCTTCTTATTATCAGTGATCCAACCTATAAAGGTATTTTAGCAGCAAAAAGAATAAAAGAATTAATTATAGAGTTAAAACTTGAAATTGAGAGAGATGTAGTTATCATTAACAGAACCCTTGGGACTGAATTAGAAGAACTCAAGGAAATTGCAAATAAATCAAATCTAATCATTGCTGGAGTTGTGCCACAAGATGAGCTGATTATGCGGTTTGACTTAGAAGGAAAACCTATTTATCAGCTACCTGATGATTCTATAGCTCTCCAATCTCTATGGAATATACTGGATTCTCTTCAAATACCTTAGAATGTAAATTCTTCATACTTTACATAGAGAACAGAAGACGACAGATTGATATCGCTTATAATTTTTACTCTACTGAAAGACTAAAAAGATTATAGGTTAGCCACTGTACGTGCGGCAGTATGTTATAAAATGATCTCTTATTTTCCACATAAAGCATTGCTAAATCTATATAGATCTTTTGCTTCCTGAGTGCTTTTAGTCCATGCCTCTTTATAGCTAATCTTTTCAGATGGGGAGATAGCGGGAACTATAAACATAAAAGTTACTATGAAAAATATGACTTTCATTGTATACATTGTTTTGAGCTTATTTACACTCACCTACCCATCTACCAGAGATTTTCCCTCTCATTACAAGCCTACCATTCTCTCTGTATTCGACAGATCCATCAAAACTCTTACTCCGATAGGTTCCTATCCCCGAAACCATGAAGGTGCCCTCCTCATCCTTACATTGCATTTTCCAAGACACCATATCACCCTTTATCTGTTTTGATAGATATTTACACTATGTTTTTTAAAAGTATCACTGCTTTACAAGCTCTACCTTCTGTTTTTAGCCCTTCCTTCCTCAGTATCGTTTGAGGCAACAGGTGCAAGAGAAGCAACTCCAAAGGCTTTTAGTCTATCAGGTGCTACTCTGTGTTTTGTTGTTAATTCTTTCACAATAGCATCAGCCCTCGCCTTTGAAAGTTTCATGTTATAATCAAGGCCCCCTACATTGTCGGTATGGCCAACTATATAGAGTTTGAGCTTTGGATTTTCTTGAAGTAATTTTGCAATCTCTTTTATGGTAGGCTCGATTCAGGCTTTATATCTGCCTTGTCAAAGTCAAAATATATCCCATACACAGAGGCGCTTCCCTTTGCCTGAATATCGCTTAAGAGTGTTTTTGCATCAGCAACAATCTGTTGTTCCATTAATGCCTTTTCTACTATGTAAAGATAATAATAGTTTCCATCCCATTTGTCCGTATCGATATCTACCCAAATCTCTTTTCCTTCTTTTTTCAATTTTATATATGTATGATCCTCGCCACGAGGGTCCTTCATAAAAACAGCCCACCTATTCTCTAAGCAGTAACTATATAGTTTCTTACCACCTCAAGCTCGCTTTTTTTACCTCTAATTCCTCTTTAATGTCATAGATGATATAGAAATAATGACCTTCCACTACGACTTCTTTCTTTGTAACAGGATCAATAAACTCATGTGCTGCAAACTCTTTGTATTCACAATCAGAAATATAATACTCCTCCATCCTTGTAAAAAGGGGATGGTCTTTACAACCGGGGCGGTCAGTTTGGGCGAAGGTTAGATGGGTACTTAAAATCATTCCAATGAAAAGAATTGAAATCAATATTTTGTTCATCTTAGCCTTCTTCAAATTTTGTCCCAAATGTCGTTAAATTCCTCGTTATCTGGATAACCACAATAACTATAAGAAAGGATAGAACAATCGCAGTAAAATAATTTAACAAATAACTTAAACAATCAAAAGTTTTTTAGTATCTCCATTTTATCAACCTTTAGAGCTTTATGTAATACACTCAAAACCACTTCTTATTTTAATTTTAACCCCTCTAATAGCATCAGCTTAGTATTTTTTAAGGATTATTAATCCATCTTTGAAATATCATTTTATACCAGACAGAAGAGAGCTTACAAAAAGATTGCTTACTTAGACCAACAGGATAAACGATCAATTAGTATCTCAATTCATTAGAAAATTCAGTGCCAAACAAGAAATAACAAATTCTTTTCTGTCTTTCTATAGCCTTAGAAGTTGAAGAACAATAATTCATAAAACGAACATAGCAAAGATAATAAAAGTCAATTGAAATTTGAAATTGTAAAGAAAAAAACAGATATTCTCACTTAGACAGGGCTAAGGGACCATAGAGTACAGAGACAACCCAAATAGATAAAACTAATGGATAACTCTTTGACATTCACAGAACTGTTCTAATGGTTATACTAAACCATTATCGCTCCTGAACTGGCAGAACTAACCATTTTAGAATATCTTGCCAAATAACCAAACTTTATCTTTGCCTCAGGTGGCTTCCATGTAGAAAGTCTTTTACTTATCTCTTCATCAGATATTTTTACTTCAAGCCTTCTATTAGGGATATCTATCAAAATCTTATCTCCATCTCTAAGAATAGCTATTGGACCACCCTCCATTGCCTCTGGTGATATATGACCTATGCAAGGTCCTCTTGTGCCACCACTAAACCTTCCATCTGTAATGAGAGCAACAGATTCGCTAAGCCCCATACCTACAATTGCAGCTGTAGGAGAGAGCATTTCACGCATACCAGGTCCACCTTTAGGACCTTCATATCTAATTACAACAACATCGCCAGCCTTTATCTGACCATTAAGGATAGCCTTCATCCCTTCTTCCTCGGTATCAAATACCTTTGCTAATCCTTCATATCTCAGCATACTTTCGTGTACGGCTGTCTGTTTAACAACTGCTCCATCAGGCGCTAAATTGCCTTTTAAAATAGCGATACCGCCTTCTTTATGATAGGCTTGATCTAAAGACTTTATCACATCTTCATCGAGCACTACAGCCTTTTTGGCAATCTCGAGTATATTGTCCCCAGACACTGTCAAATTTGGTCTTATCATATTCTTTAGCCTGTGTAAAACAGCTGGAATACCACCTGCTCGATCAAGATCTTCCATATAATGATCCCCACCAGGTATCATGTTACAAAGATGGGGTGTATGCCTGCTCAGTTTATCAAATATATCTAATGGTAATTTTATCCCTGCCTCATATGCTATCGCCGGGATATGTAAAACGGTATTCGTTGAACCACCTAAAGTAAGATCGACAATGATGGCATTCTCAAAGGCTTCCCTCGTCATGATTTTCCTAGAGGTTATGTTATTCTTAATGAGTTCTACTATTTTTACTCCGCTCTCGAAGGCAATCCTCTTCTTTTGAGACATAACGGCAGGGACGGTAGCACATCCTGGCAAGCTCATGCCGAGAGCTTCAGTTATGCATGCCATCGTATTGGCAGTATACATGCCTTGACAAGAACCAGGACCGGGACAAGCCAAACTTTCAAGAATTTTTAATTCTTCCTCTTTTATGAGACCTCTTTTATACTTACCAACTGCCTCAAAGGTATCGCTCGTTAGATTCAGTCTCCTTTTCTTATAATAACCCGCAAGCATTGGACCAGCTGTAATTACTATTGATGGTATATCCAATCTTGCAGCTGCCATCAGCATGCCTGGCGTGATTTTATCGCAATTAGTTATCAAAACCAATCCATCAAATTGATGAGCATTAGTTATTACCTCGATCATATCAGCAATTAGTTCCCTCGAAGGTAACGAATAGGACATTCCACTATGTCCCATGGCTATCCCGTCGCATATGCCAGGAATACCAAAAATAAAAGGATAGCCACCACCTGTGTGTATTCCTTTTTCAACATATCTCTCGAGATCTCTCATCGTAATGTGACCGGGTATTATATCCGTGAAACTACTTGCAACTCCAATAAAAGGCTTGTTAAACTCGCTAAAAGGAACACCTGTAGCACACAATAAGGCCCTATGTGGCATTCTCTCTATACCTTTTTTTATGATTTCACTTCTTAAAGTCATCAATATCCTCTTTATTTGATTAATTTTGTTAAATTACCTTTACAATTCTTAAAAATTAATTTTTCTCTATAAAACCAGTTTATCCTTCGTTTTAGTCGCAAAGATGCTGTCTTCTATAGTTTTTTATGTATTCTGCCATCTTGTCTTTTTTATAGAGCTTCTCCTTTTTAAGACGTTTTTTTTCAAACTCCTCCTCCTCTGTTAAATAGCTTTTTTTGTCCATCTCTCGCAAGAGGTTATCGAGTTCTCTATGTTCGTTATAAAGCTTTTTGAACTCATCACTTTGACTCTTCAATACCTCGATGATTTCTTCCTCTCTCATTACTTACCTCCAAATATTTAGATGAACCCTCCAAAGGGATGAGAATTTATTCTCCTTTTCTATAGGGCACCTGATCTTTGAATATCTTTCTTAGTTTATCACCCCTATTTTTGCCAGTTGAAAAAACAAGGTCAGTCTCAATTATGACAAATAATAAAAAACCTTTTATATCGGGGGTTTGCTTTTATCACCTCTTGCCTTGATTAATCAAGAAACCTTTTAATGATATTCTCAGAAACCGACTAAGACTCTATAAATTGCATCCAATTTACTTAAAAACACACTAACCCATTTATAAATATACTTTATGGGCTAAGACAAACCAATATCTGAATACTTAATAACTCTCTCGAATATATAAAAGAAAATTAGATTTTTTTTTACAGCCGATACAACCCTTCTAAATAACATTCTATATTTATTTGCTGCCCCTTTTTGTTAAGTTGCCTCTACTATTTATATTGAAATAATCGCCAAAATGATAATTTAAAGAAATCTTCTAAAAATTCTCTGATTAATAGGCCTTTTTTTCAAAGGAGTTCCTTTCTAAATCATTCATCTAATTTTAACATATATTTTCACAACCTCTGAAAGTTCCCCATCTAACCCTAATTCATTATCCCATTCATTATAGACTTTCTTGCCCGATTCTATCTCCTCTAATAAACCTGCTCTTATGAGAGCATGTCTTATAGTCAT
>JAOAEO010000119.1 GCA_026416735.1 Thermodesulfovibrionales bacterium | reverse complement strand
ATAACTTCTTCCTCAGTATATCCAAAGAGATCTAAAAATCTTTTGTTAACTTTTCTAATTACCCTTTGACTATCAACAATTGCTAAAGGAACTATACTTTTATCAAAGAGAATTTCCTTTGTCATAAACTGATCATAATCAATCTGTTTTACTTCCACTACAAGGCTCCCAAGACAAACATAATTTTATCATTAAAAATGATAAAAACTAAGATATCTTTAAATCCTTTGCTTGAGCACCCTTTAATCTATCTATAAGACTAAGTAGCCCTCCTATAAGATATTTAGCATTAAAGCCTTTCTGTATAAGATATTGGCAAGCGATATTTGATCTTACTTCAAGCGGACAGGCACAAACTATAATTTTATCCTTTGGAATCTCATCAAGCCTATCTGGCAACTCATTGAGAGGAATAAATTTAGCGGGCTTAAATTCCCACACATCAAGTTCATAGGGATATCTTACATCTAATAAAACAGCTTCTTTCCTATTAAGTAGCTCTATTGACTGCTCCACATTAATCCTTTGTGCCATAATTGATGACATACTTAGATTTCTTATGTAGTCATCCATAGCCCCTCCTCGTGGGTTTTAATAAAAATTACTTTGAAAATATAACGTAGAGGTAATGAATTTTACGACTTTTTAGATCAATTACATCTTGTTTTTTGCTTTGTCAATAATAAACCATCCCATTAAGTGATTTAGACTATATTTTAAATTAGCCTATATTAGAAATGGCAACATTTCATCTTAAAATGAAGATCGATCTATCTATCAAAAGCTCTTTTATGAGAATACTCGCATGAAGTAGGTCGTTTTTAGGCTGTAGTAAGTCGAGTCTGTGGGTTATTATACTTAATAAAGGTTATTCACAGAAAGAGCAAATTTAATCTCAAGCATATCTTTTTATTCCAATCTACAACAAATCTTCCTTTTTATTTTCCTAAAAAATACAATCAATGAGATAGTTATTTACTGATATCAATTGCATTAACACTCCTTTAAATTTCACTCTTTTATTTTCGGGATCTTCACAAATCCGAAAAAAATCTCAGCACTTTATAATCTTTCTTATCTCTTGATTTATTACCTCCGAGATGGAAGAGATTTAACAAAGACTATCAAGAATCTGTTTTGCGTGTCCTGTAATAATTATTCTTAAGCAGAGATTGAAAAACTCTTCTATTCAGAAGATACTCTTGACCGTTAGAAAAATTTATTAAACTATAAGCATTCCCATATCCATTGTTTAGACTTAAAAAGATATTATGGATATAAAAAAAGTGAGTACAGGGGTGAGGGAGTAAACAGTTAGAGTTTAGTTCAGAAGCATCTTAAAGTATCCTTTCACGGGTAACTAGTAAAATAGCTTCTTCTATAGTTAAACAAAATACAAAAGGGTATTAGTCTAATAAACAGAGAAAAACAGAGAAATCTATAAAAAAGAGGATTTTTCAAAGAAAACAGAAAAAAGTGCGAAGTTAAGTCGAAAGACTATCTTTAAGCACTAATTAAATCTCAGATTGCTGAAAAACCTTCTTCCATAAAGGAATAAAAATAAATCACTAAAGGGGAACTAACATTACAAAAAAACTCGATGACTTCAATAAATAATAGGGGTAAATCACTTTTATTTGGAAGTGTATACGCTAGTAAATTAAAAGGGGAGGTTAGCAAAAGGCATTATTAAACAATAAGTTATACTTTTTATAGGTTAAAGGGTGATGAAATCGGGTTATATCAATTTATATAACTTTATTTTTTTGTTCAGAGTATTTCTATTAATACCAAGGATTTTTGCTGCTTTAAGTTGGTTAAACTTTGTTTCCTTCAATACAATGGTAAAGAGAGCCTTTTCAAACTCTGCCAAAAGAGTGTCATATAAATTAGATTTCTCAACCTTTACCATTTTATTTAAGATTCCGCATAGTTTCCCCTCGAGTAACTCTTTGAGAGAGCAAGCATCAAAATTACTTTGGAAAAGATCTTTTCTTTCTATAAGTGTTCCCCTTGAAAGAATTGTTGCTCGCTTTATTACATTTTCTAACTCTCGAACATTTCCAGGCCAATCATACTCCAGTAAGGCTTTCTTAGCGTCAGCTGAAAAATCTTTAAGAGGTGTATCAAAGAATTTGATAGATTCTTTCAAAAAGTGTTCTGCTAAAGGGATTATATCTTCTTTTCTTTCTCTCAGTGGAGGAAGCTTTATTTCTACCACATTCAATCTATAATAGAGGTCTTCACGAAATAATCCTTCTTTTACGGCTGCCTTCAAATCTTTGTTTGTAGCGGTTATAATCCTGACATCTGCTTTGATGCTTTTATTGCTCCCAAGAGGGCTATATTCTTTTTCTTGAATAAATCTAAGGAGTTTTGCCTGCAGTTCAAAATCCAATTCAGATATCTCATCTAAAAAAAGAGTACCTCCCTCTGCAGATTGTATCCTACCTACTTTTCTATCCACTGCACCAGTAAAGGCTCCCTTTTCCCAACCGAAAAGTTCAGCTTCTAAAAGTTCCTTTGGGATAGAGGCTGAATTTATTGGAACGAATGGACCATATCTTCTTTTACTGTTATTATGTATTGCCTTTGCGACAAGTTCCTTTCCTGTTCCACTTTCACCTGTTATTAGTATAGTTACATCCTTAGGAGCAATTTTACCAATCTCTTTAAATACTTTTAACATCTGACTACTTGAAGCAATTATCTGTGGGGATAAATTTTCATTTCTTTCTTGTTTTAGATTTATAAGTTCCTCTCTTAATAATATGTCTCTAAAAGCTTTCTCAATGAGAATTTTAAGTTCTTCTATATCGAAAGGCTTTTCAATATAATCATAGGCTCCTTCTTTCATAGCCTTTATGGCACTATCCACATGGCCATGAGCAGTTATTATTATTACTAAAGCGTCAGGATTTATGGCTCTAATATTCACTAAAGCATCTAAACCATTACCATCTGGCAAAACTAAGTCGAGCAGTATAAGCTTATAGTTACTGACTACTTCTATCCCAGCCTTTATTGTATCAGTCTCATCTACAATATATCCCAAGGATTCGAGAGCTTTTTTGATGATCCAAGAAACGCTTTTATCGTCATCTATAACCAATAATTTCTTATCCATAAGTGCTTTTACAAAAGTTGATCTAAATTAATTTTAATTATATCTTAATGGTACATTAAAAAGGCAGATAAACTTTAAATAAAGCACCTTTCTTTGATTTTGGCAACGCCATAAGAGTTCCCCCATGATCTCTTATAATTTTTTTTGAAAGAGCAAGCCCTAACCCAGTTCCACCGGTTTTCAAACTGAAAAAGGGAAGAAATATTTTGCTTAAATTTTCCCGAGAAATTCCCTCTCCTGTATCTTCGAAAGTGATCATTATCCATCTTTGTTTCCTCGGTTCAGAAGGTGTATTCCGATTTGTACTATTACCATAAAAAACCATATATTCTTTAGCAGGTTTAGTAGTAATAGAGAGTTTTCTACCTCTTTTGGTTTTAGCCATTGCTTCGATAGCATTCTTTATCAAATTTATAAAAACTTGTAAAAGTTTGCTTGCGTCTCCCTTGATGTTTGGAAGACTTGGATCGTAGAACCTTTCGACTATAATTTTCTTATCTTTTATGTCGCTCCCCATAACTTGTAAAGCCTGTTCTATAACTTCGTGTATGTCTAAATCACTTAAAACTGGTTTAAGGGTGAGTGATAAATAATCTGATAGAATAGAGTCCAATCTATTAACTTCTCTCATTATAAAATCGGCGTATTGTCTACTATCTTGGTTAGTTTCCAATTCCTTCAGTAATTGAGCTGCACCTTTAATTCCAGTTAAAGGATTTTTAATCTCATGAGCAATTGCAGAAAGTATAGTTAATAATGAGTCAAAATGAAAGTCATCTTTGTCTATAATCGAAAGATTCTTTCTTATGGAGACGATGATACCTTCCACTCTATTTTTTGCATGAAAGGGGAAAATACTAACATCTACATTAATATTGCCATGGAATTCTAAATTAATATCTTTACAATGAAATAAGCGCTCTTCAACTAATCCCTTTTGTATCAAAGCGATCAAGTCTTTTGAAGTTACAAAGAGCTCAGTATAATATAGTTCTCTCCAATCTTTTTTTAATCCACTCATCAATTCTTCGGCACTTTTATTAAAAAAGATAAGCTTGCCCGCTGAATCAAATAGAAAAATATAGTCGTCAATATTGTTTAAAATAAGTCCTGCAAGTTCTAAAGGCTGATATTCAGTCTTTTCTAACTCTATATAAGCCATTTTCATGTATAAACTTTTCTATTTTTTCTGGAACAAGATATTTAATACTATAGTTATTTTTAATTAGGTTTCTTATCTGAGTAGAAGAGATAGTTAGAGATGTAACGAAGGAAACTTTCACTCTTCTCCCACTAATTAACTCTAATTCTATTTTAGAATCGGGTAAAGATCCCCCTATTTCCAAATTCAAAATAATTTGTGAGTATTTATCATCCTTTCTAATATAAGGAGAGTTGATAATATCTTTAAAGTTGTGACCTCCCCTTGTAACAACTATGATATCAATTAATTCAATTATCCTTTCAGGCTGTTTCCAGGCAGGCATATCTAAGAACGCATCTATTCCGAGAATTAGAAATAATTCATCGCCTGCATATAACTCTTTAAGTCTTTCAATTGTATACACTGTATAAGAC
>JAOAEO010000118.1 GCA_026416735.1 Thermodesulfovibrionales bacterium | reverse complement strand
AACATAATCCATACAATTTGCTATAGTATAGTAATCATGAGAAATCATTATAATCGCACCTGTATAGCGTTCTATGGCTTTTTCCAGTGCAATTTGTGAATAGGTGTCTAAATGACTTGTCGGTTCATCAAGAAGTAACATGTTTGCCTTATTTGCAGCAACTTTAGCCAATTGAAGCATATTTTTTTCTCCCCCGGATAAAGATTCTATTTTTTGATTAAGGACTTCTTCCTCAAAACCATAGTTTGAAACATATGATATAATCTCTTGATAAGTTTTAAATCCTGCATCGAAAAACTCTTCAAGGATGGTATTATTCTCATTCATCATTTCTCTCTGAAGTTGTGATAAATAAGCAACTTCAACTTCATCATTTAGTTCGATAGAATTATGATTGTTTTTATAAATATCTCTCAGTAAAGTTGTTTTCCCGGTACCATTTGAACCGATAAGAGCGACCTTATCAGTAGATTTAAGCTCAAAGTTAACATTTTCTAAAAGCATATCATCAAAGGCAACACTGTAATCCTTGACTCTCACAGCAATGGTTTCTTCGATTTCATTAGCAACAGTAAAACTGATTTTCGGTTGTTTAATATCTACAAATGGCGCTTTAATTCTACGAGCTTCTAACCTTTCTTGGATCTTGACTCTAGCATTTAGAGATTTGCCTCTAGCGGCATCAGCATTATGAGTAGCGATAAATCTTAGTTTATCAATTAAGATCTCATTTCTCTCTATTTCTTCTGCATCTGCAATAGCTAGTTCTTGCAACTCAATTTTTCTTTGAAGTAATGCGAAGTTATAATCAATATACCTTCCATTAAACTCTTGTAGCTCTTTGTTTTCAAGGTGCAGAATTTTATCAAAACAATGATTTAATAGATATCTGTTGTGCGTAATAATTAGCACTGTTCCTTTGTGTGAATTAATTAGATTTTCAAGAGAATTAAGGTTGTCAAAGTCTAAAAACACATCAGGTTCATCCATAATCATTAAGTCTGGACCTGTTAGCATTTCCTTTATCACTTGAATAAGTTTAAATTCTCCACCGCTTAGGTTAGATACCATTAGATTTTCAATCTTGCTTAGGTTTGCTAGGTTTAGTTTCTTTTTAATGTTGCTTTCAAAATCCTCTCCACCAATTGCATTAAATGCGTCTAACGCTTGTTGATACTTTTCCAGTAAAGATTCAATATCCGAAGATTTTTCCATTTCAGTACAAATAGATGTTATTTCATTTTGTAGCTTAATAAATTCTTCCCCTATATATTCGAAAACTGTAATTTCTTTTGTTTTGTCTAGTTGTGAGAACTGACTTACATACCCAATTCTACAATTGGGGCTTATCTCTAACTTTCCATCGAACATATATCTTTCTGGATTCATAATGATATCTATCATTGTACTTTTGCCACTGCCACTTGTTCCTATAAAAGCACAATGTTGACCATCTTCTAATGTAAATGAAATTTTATTAAATAGATCCTTTTGCGGAAATGAGTAGGATAAGTTATCAACTTTTATCATATTATTACCTCTCTTTATCACTAAAAAAAGCTTATAAAAATAAGCTCTACAAATATTATCTTCCCTATCATAATTTAATATTTGATTTTTTATATTTATAATATACTTTTGAGTTTTCCATTGGTAACATAACACTTTTTACGATTAATTTCAATCATTTCACCTTAAATATTTCCGTCATACCATATATTCATAAAAGCTATCATTCATATGGTTTTACAGCTCTCATTATCTTCTATTTGATATAGCAGGTAAACCAATAGAAACGTTTGAATTAAAGTATTATACTATCTGGTGGAGCCCACCTGATCCTACTAAAAAACAACCGCCTGCAAGTCGCTATCTAAGCGACCTACAGGCGGTTGAGATTTTGCTTGGTGGAGGCGAACCATACCTGAGTATATCCACAATTGATATCACAAACTATAGGCATAAAAATTAATTTCTAAGAGGTTGCTACACAACGAATTTAGTACCGCGTTGAACTGCAGCCTCTTTTTCTTTGAACCCGCGGCCGCTAGAACCCCATTTTGGCTATGGCATTAGGTGTAAGAATCTTTCTTAACCATCTCAAAAGGTGGTTTGCTCTATAATGGCAGCTCTATTGTAAAGATGCTTCCCTTTCCCTCTTCAGTCTCCAAATGAATCTTCCCGCCGTGAAGCTCCACTATTTTCTTGGAAATAGCAAGTCCTAGCCCTGTTCCACCGTCTGTCTTTCTTGCACTTTCTCCTCTTACAAAGGCATCAAAGACTGAAGCCTCTAAGTCTTTACTCATGCCCACGCCTTTATCGCCTATCTTTATCTTAATGCTATTTTCTTTTACAAGTTCAATGAAGGCTTCCGTACCTTTGGGATTATATTTTATCATGTTCGTTATTATATTTGTAAGTGCTCTGTCCAGTTCTATTTTATCGAAGCTATATATTATCTCCTCTTGGGGCAAATCAATATCAAGTTCTATTTCCTTAGCCTCTATTTCTCCGTAGTTTGAAGCTATTATTTCTCTCAGAAACTCAACTATATCAGAAGGCTGTCTGTTCAGTTTAAACTCGCTGTCCTCCATCTTGGAAAACCTGAAAAGATCCTCTATAAGCTTTGTCATCCTTATAGACTTATCATATATATAGGATAAGTACTTTTTCTTGCTTTCTTCATCCTCTACCATACCTTCACATAAAGCCTTGGAGTATCCGGTAATACTTGTTATAGGGGTCTTCAGATCATGAGATATATCCATTATCATTCTCTTTTTGCTCTTTTCAGCTTCTTCTCTTTCCCTTTCGCTGTTTTGAAGCCTCTCTACCATATAGTTAAAGGAATCCTTAATCTCTGTAAATTCATAATGTGAATTGAAATCTATTCTTGTATTTAAGTCTCCTTTGGTCATTCTATCCAAACCATCTCTAATATAGGTCAGTGGTTTAGTAACTGTCTTTGAAGTAATTTTGCTGAACAAAATGAAAAACAATATGGTCATAAAGAGTAAAAGCAGTGCGCTTTCCGCTAGGGCAGTTATTATAAGCCTGTCTACCGGGTCTTTTCTATTAAAATTTAAGTCTATATGCGGTTTAAGTGCTTCATTAACTTGTTCTGATAAAGATGGAAATTTCACAATGCATAGGTAATCTCTGCCGTCCTTACCTTTGAAGGCATATACGCTGTTGTAGGCAGTACCCTTAGGATTGACTTTTTTTTCAAAACTGTTTATTAAATCATTCTTATCATATTGAGTTATATTATCCTTTTTACTGCCTTTAGTAAATATAACCTTATATTGATCATCCAAAATTTCAACCCAGCCTCCTATACTCTCAAGGTACTGAGTATTCATGTTACTGTAATCTTCCGTAAAAATGTCTTTAGCTTCTATTTTAGGCGTTTTTTCTTCGCCCGTTCCAGCAGAGTAAAGATTTAGCCTAAAAACTAAAAAAATAATGGAAATTATAACAATACCGAACATTCCAAAGGCTGCTATAGCATAGTTTCTTGTTAAAGTAGATTTATATCTCCTCTGCTTCATATCCTCACCTTAGCCCCCACTAAATTTATATCCGAGCCCTCTTATGGTTTTTATATATACAGGTGTCTTAGGGTTATCTTCTATTTTATCTCTCAAATTACTTAAGTGAACCATTACTACATTATCATCATTATAATAATTGTCTTCCCAAACATACTCAAATATCTGTTTTTTTGTATATACTTTGCCTTGATTTTTCATCAGAAGATATAATATCTTAAACTCCTTTGAGGTAAGATCAAGCTGTTTGTCACCTTTGGAGGCAGTCATACCATCCTCATCCAGCACTATGTCGCCTATTTCTATAACTGACTTTTCCTTAAGTTCGGCACTTGGGCCAAGCTTATGGTATCTTCTAAGCTGAGCCTGCACTCTGGCAGTAAGTTCTAAGGGATTAAAAGGCTTTGTCATATAGTCATCTGCTCCCAGGCCAAGCCCTAGGATCTTATCCATATCCTCGCTCTTGGCTGAAAGGATTATCACCGGTGTATTATATTTTTCTCTTATTCTCTTTATCAGTTGAAAGCCATCCAGTAAAGGCATCATTATATCCAGTATTGCCAGATCTATTTTCTCTTCACCAAACTTATTGTAGGCCTCCATGCCGTCATAAGCTTTTATGATGTTATAGTTTTCCTTGGAAAGGTACAACTCAATAAGCTCAACAATTTCTCTTTCATCATCAGCAACAAGTATATTCAAAGATACTCCCTCCAGTACGAAGCTGTTATTATAACGCCTCAGTAGAAAATTTTCCGTTTGTAGGAAGATTTCCTTACCTCTGTGCGTTTCAACGAGGCAGGGGGCTGGTCGCAGACTTCGTCTGCTGCTCGCCCATGCGACCTGGATATGCCCTCCGCCTGAAAACCTAAATCGGTACCCGCCACTTAGTAGAAGTGGGGGACATTTTTCGCCTCGTTATATTTAGTATAGTACACTTTCAAAGTTTTGAAAAATGTTTACTTTTTACTCACAGGCCAGCAGTTCTACAGGGTCAAGCTTTGCTGCTCTTCTTGAGGGCATGGTTCCCGCAAATACAGCCATGGCTACAGTAAACACTACTGCTGCTGCAATGAACCAGTAGGGCAGGCTGATAAGCTTTAATGGCTCTTCAATGCCCTTTGCAATTTGATTATATTTTGAGGCCAGGTTAACCGAAAAAGCTGCGCATACTCCTATGATACTTCCTAATAC
>JAOAEO010000117.1:282-4787 GCA_026416735.1 Thermodesulfovibrionales bacterium | reverse complement strand
TCATAGGACAGAACTTTAAAACCTTTTACTACATCATCTAATGATGCCCTCAAATCCATCATCTGCTCCCCTAACATTGATCCAGCTTCTTCTATAGCTACACCAAATTCTAAATGAATCTTAGCTGCTTCCTCTATTATTCTTCCATACCCTCCACTTACTCTCGTTAGTATCCCTTGTAAACTTAATCCAGCTTCAGAAATCCCTTTAAACATATTTACTATATCTTCATCTGTCAACCCATATTTCAATTGCTTTTGTAAGTTAAAAATAGAGTCTGTAAACAATTTCATTGACTTACCTACGTCTTCCATTAATACAGTAGGACCATATAACTTTAAAAATGTCTTATTAAATTGTTTCAAAAATTTATCCATTTCATTAACTGTTTTTACTACTGCAACTATTCCTTGAATTAATAATCCTAAACCTCCTAAGAGTCCCAAAGACTTAATAGCCATACCTATACCAGCAATACCCGTAGAAAGTATAGAAATACCCTTACCAGAAGCTTTAGCTATGTTACTCAAAGACATTAATTCTTTCCCTATGTCCTGAATAGACCTAGCAGCCTCTAATCTACCCTTCAATGTAGATCTAGGAGATATAAGTCCCCCTATAGCCCTAAATCGCTCCGCAGTAAGTTCAAATTTTCTAGTATATAAAGCCTGCTCTATACTCTTTATATTTTTACTTTCTTTAGCTCTTTTTACTAACGATTCCAAAACTTCTTTATCTTCTTTTGAAATTTTCTTAATCAATGTATAATACCTATATTGACTATCAAATAAAAAATCACTACTATCCAACTGCTCTTCTATAACTTTTAGCTCTTCTTTAGAAATTAATCCCATCCTTTGCTGTGTTAAATATATCTCTCTTAATAACTCTTTTCTTTTATTAGTATACTCATTTATGTCCTTATATTTACTAATATCTGGTATTTCTGCTTCGTGCAATTGTCTAAAAGCTGATCGCAATCCACCTGATAAATCCCTAATTGACTTCATAGAAGTACCAATTTCATCAATTTTAGCTTTATAAATTTTAATCTCATTCACATTACTTTCTATCGCTTTTTCTAGTACTTTTATTTTTTCTGTTACCTCCTTATATCTTTCTGTATGTTGTGCCTGAGACTTCTCTAATTCTTCATACTCATCACGTAACTTCTTTAACTCTTTAGCATTATTCTCATAAACCCTATCTATTACTTTTAAATTTTCTCCTAAATCTTTTAATTTATTCTTATACATCTCTTCTTTAAAGATCAAATCATCATAAAGATCTGTCATAGATACAGTTACATCTAAGTATCTTTTTCTATTCTCTATAGATCGCATCAACTCTTTATTTAATCTATACTCTTCATTTAAAAGAGAAATTTGAGCGTCCCTTAACGTATTTATTGCATCTATTTGTCTCTTTATTTCTTCCAAATTCATATTTACATCTCCTGCAACTTATGTTATTACCCTTTTCCCAACTCGTTTCAGTCTATTCCTTAACTCATTAATCTTTTTCAACTCATCTTCTGTGACAGGTCTAGAGATTTCTAATTCTTTATTCTCTTTCTCTATTTTATTCCTATAACTCTTCTGCTTTTCTTCTACTTCTTTTCGTACCTTGTCTGCTTTCTCTTTTTGTCTTCTTATCCACTCCTCAATGAATAAATCATGTTTGTCCTTATATCCTGAAGCCTGTCTATATAATTCTTTAACTAAATCTTCTCTTGTCAAAAGAGGTGCTGTCCACTCCTCACGTTTTTTATCATTTTCAATTTCCCTCTTACGACTATACCCATATTTACAAATCTCAGCTCTTAACTCCTCAAGTTCCTTTCTGTGAGTCTCATAACTTTTAGACAATGACCTAGCCGCCTTATAATTATACGCCCCCACAATTAACAAAGTAAGATCTAAACTCTTATTATACTCCTTTTCCTCGTCTAACTTCTTATTTATATGTATCCAATTTTCTATTACATCATTCAAACCAACTTCATCTATACCCTCTATCCCAACAAAAGAAGATCTTTTATAAGGATCCAATACTGACCATAAATATCTAGACCTCTCTGAATAACTAAACCCCTCAAGATATTCTATAGAATCCAAATAAAGTTCATTTGTATCTTTAACTATATTTATTAATTTATCAATAAAACAAAAAGGTACCCTCTTGTAATACTCCACTAACTTCAATATATTATTATCTCTATTGTTAAATAAATTTATCTTATTTATAAATGCTGTACAATAGGCAAGACTAATAAGCGTTATATCATCGTTGGAAATACTAGTAGACAATATCTTATTATATTCACGATCAGTTATACTTTTTATTACTAAAACAAAGTCATCAATAACAACCTTTTTATACAAAAAACCATAACAAATTATTTTCTCCAAATTCTTATATGCTTCTTCAACTTTCATAATACATTTAAGCTACTACTTTTCTTTAACATCATCCGATTCTTCTATTTTCTTAAATACTATAGGTTGTTCTTTTTCCTCAGATTTTATTTCAGTCTCACTCACATTCTTCATTTCTTTCACTTTTTTTTCTCTTTCAACTCTTCGCTGTTCAGGAGTCTTATACCATTCATATTTAACATCCTTATCCATACAAGATTCTGCTTCCTCTTTAAAATCTATATATGCATCAAACAAAATATCTACAACCTTAGTAGGTAACTTCTTCAATACATCATCCCTTATATAAACAGATCGCTCTTTACTCTCTTTTTTTCCATCTTTGTCTATCTCAACAATAGCTGGTATTTCAACACCATTTATCTTTTTTATACTATAAGACAAAACTTGAGCCCTAGTCTTTTCATAAAAAGCTAAAGGCTCTTCCTCCTCCTTTGGAAGAAAACTAACCAGTTGTTCTTCCTCATATGTTAGAAGAGAAATCTCAAATTTTATATCACATATAATTATCTCCTTACTCTTCTTTAATTTCTTTTCTAAACTGTCTAATATGCTATCCAACATATAAATCTCCTTTTTAAATTTTAAATTATAGTAAAACTTCTTCTGTCTTATACAGGAGGGTCTATAAGGAAGGATTATCTTTTATATGAAATATTATCTAGATTTAAAGTCAATTTATATACTATATGTTATCTTATATAAGATTTTTTAACCCTAAAGACCACCCTTTATACAGTAACACCTCCACTAGGTTTTCCTGTAGCTACTGCACCAACTAGTAGATTAGTCCCAGGATTTGCTATTCTAGAAATAGCATTTAAATTAAAATAATCTCCTAATTCAACATAATCCTCACTTGTACTAGCTATAATATCAGTTACATTTACCGTAACATTCTCTTGTACAAGTGCAGCATCTGCTGCATATGACGTACTATAATCACTAATCCAACATCCTTCATAGTACGTCAATATAGCATCTAACTCTCCATTAAGCCCATTAGGAGTAAGACCCGGTGCATCTCCACCTTTACCTTCTATAACAGCCGGTAATCTGGATATTACTATTTCCTGAACAATATCAAAAGGCCATTTATGATGCCTTAATGATCTAACAATACCATCTATCCCACCCTTATAACCAAAAACCTGAAAAATCATAGACAAATATTGTGCTGTACGAACAACACTTATTGTCATTGGCTCAGTCATTCCAGGTACTAATTCTGCTATATGATCACCAAAACCTATACCTCTTACAGGTTCTATGGTTCTAGTTTCAGACGGATCAAAACTACTTAATACTCCAATTTGAAAAGCAGTAGTCTGATTCCCGTCCGCAGGAATAGCATAAATCTTGTTCTTGGAACTTATTAAAGATGCAGTCTCTGGCGTTACTCCTAATCTATGAATATAGGTATCTCTATCTCTTGCAGCCATTGTTCATCTCCTTAAGTTTAATTAAATAAATTACTTATTTCATCTAGTTCACTTGGCGTCAGTTCCAGTTCATCTAAAGAAGACTCTAATTCTATTCCATCAAAAGAAATAGTCCTAGAATCATTAGCTTCTTTACACTCTTTCTTACCACTATCCTTCTTAACCTCACCAATAGGAACCTCTTTATAATTCTGTTCTTCTTCTACTTTTTCTTTTGCGTCTTTTCTAATTTCTCCCCTTGATTTATCTACCATATTACTCTTTATACTCTTAGAAATATCAGGAGTCTGTTTCTTAGTCAAAGTATCTGGTTTCTCTGGAATTCCCTTATGCGTTCCATCAGGAATCTGCTCTTCAGTAAGATGTCTACCTGTATCACAACATACTGGCTTGTCCATACCTACTATCTCTCTTAACAAACTCTGTTGAACCAACTCCGAAGCCTCTCTATTCCAATACGTATAAACAACACTGTCGTCATCACTATCATCATTCTTTATAAAATCTATTTTATCTACATCATTCTCATCTTCATCCTCATCTTCAAAATCAACAAAATCTTTAAATTCTTCAGCTATAATTGTCCTAAATTTTTCATCTGACATATTAGATATAACCTGTCTCT
>JAOAEO010000117.1:0-272 GCA_026416735.1 Thermodesulfovibrionales bacterium | reverse complement strand
TACAAAAAGGTGTTCCCTCTCTAAAAATCTTTGATAAGTTTTCTAATCTTTTTGCAACTGCCATCCGATTCATATTATTAACTCCTTATTTTTAAGTTATAAACTTTGTCTTAAATTTAAAGTTATTACTATCCAGTTTAGAGGATATACAGGACTATAATAAGCCTCAACATCTAAAGTACTAGGATCTTGTTCATTCTGCTTCACACTTATACCAGTAAAATCATATATAATCTCCTTCTGCTTCAGAGCTTTACAGAAAGATCCTACAC
>JAOAEO010000116.1 GCA_026416735.1 Thermodesulfovibrionales bacterium | reverse complement strand
GATGGCAACACCATTGGTAGCATAAGTCTTGCATACATAATAAACCTCCTAACGGGAGATGAGTTTTGGGCTGAGAGAGGGGTTGGCGCCTACTTTAATGGAGAGAGAATCCATACTCAGAGGGATGATCTCTTTTACCTCATAGCCTACGAAGCTCAAGCACCAAAGAGAGATATTCCAGCGATACTGAATCTCCTTTCACAGGCGAGAAGGACGAGATGTCTGGGTGCAACAGCTCTCGATCTTGCCTATGTAGCCTATGGATCTGTGAGTGTCTTTATCAGTCCTGCACCTTCAAGGAGTTTCGACTTCGCAGCAGGTTGGTTGCTCGTCAAAGAGGCTGGAGGTATCTTTACTGACTTAAAGGGCAATCTTATTGATGATACTCCTTTAGGTACTCAGAAAAGTGTGCCTCTTCTCGCTTCTGGCAATAGAGCTCTTCACAATAGAGCTCTTAAATTGCTCAGTAGCAATAACCTTTAGCTACTATATTTATATTAAATATTTACTAAGTGTCAATTATACTTTTGTAACCATAGTTTAAATATAGCCTTTTAATAGTCACAGAATAAAGAGATGTTTTGACTGTTGTAATTTATTAAGTTTTTCTGTGTGATGTGAGTTATCTCTAAGGGTGAAAAAGTAAGCTACATATGCGACATTTGAGATTAATGGATCACTTTATAAAGGCATATCTAAATATTAAGTAGAAAAGAGGTTTTAAAGAAGTTTCAAAGTATGATTTCTACCTTAGAGTATTTTTGAAGAGTGAAGTTACAGATAATGGCTTAAGATTATCGAGTCTTACAAACAAAGGAATCCTTTGGATGTTTCAGGAAATTAGTTAACAAACAGGTGCAATAGCTTTAAAGTAAGTGGAGGCACATCTGAGGCGTTAGTGCTTCAAAGTAAACCCCCTAAAGTATGAAAAATACCCAGAGTTGGCAAAGAGAAGATGATTTTTCTTAAAGAGTACAGTAAAGACAGGTTAGGGAAATCTTCTGTATTCTCCATCGTTCTCAGAGCGGCAAAAATAAAGGAGATGCATACATCTCAGTAAAAGAATTAACCCTAACAGATTTATAGAAAGAAAGCAAGAGTCTTAATGATTTTTTATAGAGGGAAGAAAGAGCATTTAAGGAATTAAAAAGAACTTTGTAAAAATTATTTTACTTCTATAGTTACCCTTAGGAAATCCATAGATGAACCAATAATTGTTATTGATTTTTTGAAACAGTGTCAGGTAGTCTCAGGCTTTAGTCCGCATTTTTAACGCAAGGTGTCAGAATTTGGGATTTGGAATTAAAAGGAGATAGTCGTAGCTTTAGCCTACGAGGTCAAATTAATTAAATCTTGACTAAAAGTTTTGCTATGCTTGCGTAGTGAGTTTTAGTATTGACTGGTTTTAGTGATTATCATTTAATTTTTAAGCAAAGACAATTACACAATAAAGTTTACAGCTATATATTTAATAGAGAGAGCCTTCAAAGAGGCGAGAAAAAATAAAACCTATGAGTTGTTTCAATAATGATCAAGGCATTGAAAAATTGTATGGACGGTGCTAAATCATCTTATTGAGAAAAAAAGGAAAAAATCCTTAAAGGGAATTTACACATAAAAATTTACACTACCTAAGTATAAATGTATTGATTTGCTTGATAGAATAGTGATATGCTTCTTAAAAGATATTATTAGATAACTTTGTAACTTAACATAACAAATGAAAATGTTGGTATTGTTTATATGGAAAAAGATGCCAAAGGAAAAATAGAAGAAGAACCTTCACCATTTAAAAGTGAAGATATAAAAAAACTTGCCCTTTTAGGGCAACATATGGCTGCTATCTCTCATGAGCTTAATAATCCTCTATGTGCAATTTTGGGATATGCTGAGATGCTTCAATCTATGGAACTCGATCCCAAAGCAAAGAAATATATCGACAATATCTACATATCAGCAATTCGAGCCTCAAAGATAATTGAAGGACTTTTGTCTTTTTTGAGGAAAAAGCAAACAATTTTAGTTCCTTTGAAAATTCAAGAGGTTATACAAAAAACTATAGATCTTTTAGAATATCAAATAAAGACACATGCAATTTTATTAGAGCTCAATCTTCCCCAAACAAAGTTAGTGAAAGGAGATTTTCATAAATTACAGCAGATTTTTTTCAATTTAATTATGAATTCCATTCAAGCCTTAGAAACTCAAAGGGGTGAAAAAATTATCTCTATTAAGACAGAGGATTTTGAAGATAAGGTAAGAATTTTGATATCCGATAACGGTCCTGGAATAAACAGTTCTATCATAGATATTGAGAATATATTCATGCCTTTTAGTACTACAAAAAAAAATGGCACGGGGTTAGGGTTAAGCATTGTTCGTAGTCTGATCAAGGAGCATGAAGGAGAAATTACATTATTACCTAAGGCTACAGGGTGTTCCTTCCTAATCGATCTCCCAGCAACATTAGAAGAAGAGGATAAGTCCACACAAGTTGAGAAAAGTAAATTAAATATCAGCAAAAGAGTATTGATAGTAGACGACGATGAACTCGTAATAAGTGCAATAGGTGGGATAGTTAAACTCTTAGGTTGTACCGTTACCCATACGGCTAAGCCCTCAGAAGGGCTTGAAGAATTAAAGAGAAATGATTTCGATATAATCTTTGTTGATTACAAAATGCCTATGATAAATGGGATTGAATTTATCGAAAAAGCTTCTAAGTTTGTAGATATTGAAAAATTTGTTATAATCACAGGTTATATCGGGATAGAAGAGAAGGCCTTATTTAAAAAATATAATATACCAATTTTAAGGAAGCCTGTAAAATTAGAAGAACTCAAAGAAGCAATTGAGACGAAAACTATAAATTCGAAGTAATGGAATCTGATATTAAAGCGAAAATTAGTGAATTAACATCTTTAAGTACTCTCCCAATAATTATTAGTCGACTACTAAAAGTTATAAGCAACGAAAATGCGACTTTAGAAGAACTAATAGAAGTAATTAGACACGATCAATCACTCGCTTCAAGGGTGGTATCTATTGCTAATTCTCCTTTCTTTGGATATCCTGGACGGATAAATAGCCTTGAACAAGCAGTTTTAATGCTTGGTTTTAATATTGTAAAAAGTATTTCTTTAGGTATCAGCATCTTTACTATGTTTCCTATTCCTTACAAAAAGATGAAAAAGATGTGGGCACATGCCTTTAATGTTGCTACTTTATCTGCATTATTCAGCCATAAATTTTCACCTAAAAATAGCAGTATCTGTTTTCTTTCTGGTTTGCTCCATGATATTGGTAGAGCAGTCCTACTGACTATAGCAGATTCAACTCAACTATCTCCATTCATACAACAGCAATTACATTTAAAATCTGCTAAGCTTTTAGAATTAGAAACAAAAGTATTTCGATGCAATCACATCGAAGCTGGTACTTGGTTTTTAGAACGGCTTTTTTTCCCTCAAGAAATAATCCTTCCTGTATATTATCACCATCATTTAGACAGACCAACTTATAGCAAAATATCTCATAGAGATATTGTATCGACAATTTTTTTATGTGAAGGGTTAATCGATATATTAACTAACGAAAGTCCCAATGATGGAGAATGGGGAGAAAATCACATCTTATTAATGGAAAGCCTTGGAATATACGAAAAAGACCTCGATGAGATAAAGCAAAAATTTCTATCAATGTTAGAGACTACGAATGTTTTTTTCAACTTATCTTGACTTCTACTAATGTTTGTAGTGTCAGATTTATGTCTTGATTCATTTATAATGAATTTATAATGAGATATGAAGCTTAATTGGAGTATTTTGATCGTTTCGATTAATTAGTTCTTTTCCCCATCTTCATAAATCCTCTTTTGGCGTGTCTTTTCCGTTTTCTTTCTTTAATTTCTTATCTCATCTTTTGCATTTTTTATTGTTATAGATTTGTTTTAGTCGCCATGAATGTTCCTACAAAAAAAAGACATCCGTTATAAATTTTTATTTAATCAATACACCCTTCTTGTTCTTTACACAAAAATTTTTCAACACATTTTCAGTAAGCTGAATCTATAATAGCCCTTCTCTAAAAATTGTTTACTTTAAATTTAGGGGTCTGTTTAATAGTTTTTAAAAATATGTCTTTAACTGTAATTGCCCCGTATATATCTCTTCAGTCCTTTAGTTAAAGACGAGTGCTTTAACCTTCCATCAATCATTTCTTCAATTGTATCAAATAACGATTCTTTTGTATTGATGAATTCTTTACTTCTGACCATTATTTCTTCTATTTTCATTATATTTCATCTTTTATAGCTTTGATAGTCTACTGAAGGTTATTAAATAGATGACTCTACCATATCAAATGAATGGCGCCATCTATATTAAGTGTTCAATCTTTTGTTCATTGTGAAATCTGTTTTAACCCTATTTATAGAATAAGCACAAGACATTTCGAAGTGGGATATAGCTTTTTATTGAAACCTTAAGGTATTACGATCTCCGAGATGCCTTTTTTAGCTTTATTTGGGAAGACAGGGTTTTACTCCTTTGAAGTTCAATTATTGTATATTTTTCACCCATATTTCTTTTATAATAATTGAATTTTAACAAAGATTTTGGAGGGCATCTATGATCACTAAGAAGATAATTCTTTCAGACAATGAGATACCTCGCCAGTGGTATAACATTCAGGCAGATCTACCCAAACCTCTGCCACCTCCTCTAAACCCAGCTACCGCTGAGCCGATTACTCCAGATATGTTATCTCGTGTTTTTCCTATGAATCTAATTGAGCAGGAGGTTAGCAC
>JAOAEO010000115.1 GCA_026416735.1 Thermodesulfovibrionales bacterium | reverse complement strand
AGGTGAAGCATCGCACCATTGCTAATCTATAGAGATGCACACCTTCAGAGATAAGGGCGATAGAGATAGCCTTAAAGTATAAGGTAATACAAGATGGATTTATTTGATAGAGACCTTGCGGAAGTGGAGACAGAGGATGGGGTCAAGTATATTTTAAGGTGTATTCCAATAAGAGTCCAAGAGATAAGGGAGGGGAGGAAAGACAAAGAGAGAGTATTACAACATAACGAGGCCGAGGGAATCAGTTAAAAGGCTACTTGAAGCATTAAAGTGAGAATGCCGAAGGCTCTAACCCATAGAGGAATAAAAGCAAACATTAAGAGAAAAGTCACATCACATAGAAAAACTGAATATCTTCAATAAGTAATGGCAATAAAATCATCTTTTTAATAGAGGAACATCCGTTGTAGATAAAATTCTACTGAAGAAAGACGGATCTAACTCTTAAAGACTTTCACCAAATACTTTAGGTTTTGATAGAAAGTCAGCGAATCCCCAAAAAAACGAAATGATTTGACTACTACATGATTTTTTTGCTATTTTAGACTTCTAAATTAAATTCTTTTTAAAGAGGCTCTATAATGAAATCAAAAGGTAAACCCAAGAAGCCACTCTCTGAAAGAGATATAAAAATCATGGAGATAAAAAAACATCTTATATTACAAAGAAACAAGCTTCTTGCAGATGCAGGTATAGCTTTGAACTCACTGCCATCCGACAACACTTTATCTGAGTTGGGCGACCAAGCTTCCGTTGAAATTGATAGGAATTTTATGCTTAAGTTAAAAGAAAGAGAAAGAAAACTTCTCAAAAAAATTGAAAAAGCTATCGAAAAAATTGATAAAAATGAGTATGGCATTTGTGAGGCTTGCGGTCAATTGATTGATATCAAAAGGCTTGAAGCAAGACCTGTTACCGATCTATGTATAGAATGTAAAACTGAGCAAGAAGAGGAAGAAAAACTAAAGGAAAAAAGCTAAAATTTCAATTTAATTTTGTCAAAGAAAACTCCTAACACTCTATTAAAGTTTTTTAACCTAAACTAAACTTAAATAAAAGGGTAGAGGTACCCACCCACTTTTAACTGTCTTTCAATTTTGAAATATCCTCCTTTTGGGCATTAAAAGTCTAATTTATTTCTTTAGAAACTAAAACCTTAAAAAAGCACCTATTCCCCCAGCATTTGCTAAATCATCGTTTTGTTGAACAACTTCTACTAAAGCTCCCTGTTGTATTGCCTTTTGTATGGCAACATCAATAATATTATCTACAGCGTCAAATTCACCCTTACAATAAGGACAGGAAATAATCTTTTGCATGGTTAGAAATCCACAGGACTTGCATTCCCAACCAATATCCTGTTTATGGGCAGAGAGTAACACAAGCTTCATAACCCTTTGCTCCTGCAAAGCATTTAAAACATTTTCAAGACCTATAACGGCAGCTTCATTTTTCATAGCCTTTGCTATTAACTCTTTAACAGTATCATCCTCTTTCATTCTTTCATAAGCAGAAACCAATGGTTCAACTTTTGCTAAAACTTCATCGCTTTTTGCAAACATCTCAACTTTTACAGAACCTATAACCTTATCAAGGATTGGCTTTCTCAACATTGTCTTAACCATCGAAACAGCTTCATCAGAACCACCTAATATGAGGCGACCGACATACTCTAAAGCAAGAAATGAATCGAGCTTTTCAACTACGTCCTTAAGATGCATACCTACATGAACATTAATATGCCTCTCATAATGGTTCTGAGCTAAAGCAAACCAACCGCCTTTTTTATGTTTGCCGGGGATATCGGCAGTGGTAACCTCGCCGTATTCCACTATCTCTCCCAAATGAATTATAAATATCCTCGCCACATCTTTCCCTACCAACAAAACTCCATATCTTTGGTAATTATCGAGTAAATCGGATAAAGGTTTTGTATGAATCGTCTTATCAACAATCAATTCATTCTTAACAGGAACACCCAAATTATATTCTCTCCATAATGAATTCTCCTTAGAACTGAAAATTGCAAGTCCCTTTTTAAAGAGCCTTTTGTTTGTTAAAACATAGTGCTCTATCTTCTCAAGATCTTCTTTAACCCTTTTATATACTGACTTATCTAATGACTCTATAGTCTTCTTGATCATATTTTTAAGATGGAGTATATAGTCTCCTTTTTTATTAAAAATAGGATCAACATTTAAATAACAACTGACAAAGTAACCCTTCCCGTTACTAAAGTTAGCTAACTCCTTCAATTCTTGCATATTAAGCATTGTTACCTCCTTCTTCCAGATGTCTGAAAATATCTATAACAGAAATAAATATAGCTATTACAAGGGGGCCAAGAATAAGACCTATCAGACCGAAAAGTTGTATTCCTCCTAAAACGCTAAAAAAAATTAAAAGGACTGGCATTTTTGTCCTGCCACCAATTATTAAAGGTTTAAGTATATTATCAATAAGACTTATAAAAAAAGTTCCCACTAAAGCAAGTATAATCCCTTGCAAAATTTCTCCTTTTATGAATAGATAAATTGTCATGGGTCCCCAAACACCAAAGGCACCTATGAGAGGTATAAAGGAGGCTATGGAAATAGCAAGTCCCCATAAAGCAGGAGATGAAATACCGAGTAAAAAAAATGTTATACCCCCAATTGTCCCCTGTACAATTGCTACTGCTACCCCTCCATAAATTGTCGATACCACAACATCCTTTGTTTGTGAAACAAGTCTATTCTTTTGATCCTCCGTGAAAGGAAGATAGTCTTTAATCTTTGTAAGAAAGGCTCCTCCATCTTTGAAAATAAAGAAAAGAGCTATAATCATAAAAACAAAGTTTAATCCTATAGCCAAGATATTGCTTATGCCTTTGCTAATGCTATCTAACAATCTTTTTCCAAAATGGTTAAGGCTCTCAACGATGGATTTCTCGATCTCTCCTTCAGGGATATTAAAAGTGCTGATTATCTTTTCGATTATACCCCTAACTAAAGGGGTCTCCACTGTTCTCTTAATATCTTCTAATCCACCCTCCTGTAAATACCGAGGCAGGTCCTTTATTTCCATAGCAATCAAAAAGGACACATAAGAAAAGGGACCAATCATGATGAAAATTATCACTATGATAGTTATTAAAGAAGCTAATGATTGCCACCTAACATATTTTTTGATAAGATTGAAAAAAGGATAAAAGACAATAGCTAAAACTACTGCCCATGCAATTGGAGATAGAAAAGGTCTAAAAATCTGATAACTTAAATAACCAAGTAGAATAAGGAAAAAAAGCAAAGTTATGAAATAGAATTTATTAGCTGCCATAATTTCTCTTTTTTATTTCCTTAGCCTTTTGTATAAAAGCACTGAACATTACTATCGACAGTTGGCTATCTAAGCTCCTTTCAGGATGCCACTGAACACCAACTAAAAAGTTATAATCTCTTTTATAAAAGCCTTCTATGATACCATCCTCACTTATTGCAAAAACCTCTAAACCCTCTCCAAGATCTTTAACAGCTTGATGATGAGTTGAGTTAACCAAATATCTGGTATTTTCCATTGGGGAATAGGGGAATTTTATAATACTTATATAATGCTCAGAGCTGCTGTGATCCAAAAAACAATCTGTCTGATAGCTTAAATCCTGATAAAGACTACCACCAAAGGCAACATTTAATACCTGCATACCTAAACATATTCCAAAAACTGGTTTTTCTCTTTTGATAATCTCCTTGATTAACCTTAATTCGAATTCACTTCTAAGTTTAGAGGTAATTTTTATTTTATCTTTTGGAACGGATATCTTCTCACCATAATAATGGGGTGAGATATCATCTCCACCAGAAAGCAATAGTCCATCAATAGCATCTGCTATTAATTCGATATAGTCACTACTATTAGTACTTAAAGAGAATTCCTCCTCCTGCGCTAAATACTTAGCAGTAACTGTACTATTAACTAAAAAGGGACCTATAAATAATGGTAAACCACCACAAAACAATATCGACTTAATATAACTCTGTTCTACACTGTATCTCCTTTTATAATAATCTAATGTAATACCCACTATAGGCTTATAAACTCTATTCATTTTCTGAAATCTAATTTAGGTTCACCGCTCTGAAATGAGAAGGTTAAAACGTTTTAGGATATTATAACTCAAACTAAAATCCTACCAGCCAAAACTCCGGTAACTTTACCTCTCTCGATGGAAAGCTGACCGTTGACAAAAAGATATTCAATTCCTTCAGAACTCTGAAATGGGTCGGTATAGGATGCCCTATCCTTTAGTCGATAATAATCAAAGATTACTATATCTGCAAAAAAACCTTCCTTCAAAAGGCCTCTTTTTTCTATACTAAATGTCCTTGCAGGCAAAGAAGTTACACGTCTTATTGCCTCAGGTAGATTGATAATCTTTTCATCCCTAACATAGACTGATATAAATCTTGGGAAGGTTCCAAATCCTCTTGGATGAGGCTTGCTATGAAAAGTAGGTCCTGAAAAACTCCTTGCTGAACTGTCTGTACCAACCATTACATAAGGAAGTGATAGGATTTTTTTAAGGTTATCCTCATTCATTATAAAAAAAATCGCTTCTGTAGCTGCATTCTCAGAGACTATCAAATCTAATACCAATTCTACAACATCCTTGTTAACAGTTAAAGCTATCTCAGATAGGCTTTTTCCTTCCATCCATTTATTTTCAATATTCCTTGTAGAAGAGATATATACATTATCCCAGTAATCATCTCCTTTTAGAGACAGCTCAGCCTTGATCTTTTTAGATGCTTGTGGATCTCTAAGTCTTCTAATCTCTTCCTTCAGACCACCAGAAAAAACCCACGATGGTAATATGCTGTCTAAATCTGTGCTTGACGCTATATAAGGGTAACTATCTGCAGTTATACCGATTCCCCTGTCTCTTATACACATCTGA
>JAOAEO010000114.1 GCA_026416735.1 Thermodesulfovibrionales bacterium | reverse complement strand
GTATAAGTTTCATACAAGTCTGCAGCCATACCAGCGCAATCACCTACATTGTCTCCTACGTTATCAGCTATAACTGCTGGGTTTCTTGGGTCATCTTCAGGAATTCCAGCTTCGACTTTACCTACAAGGTCTGCTCCAACGTCTGCAGCCTTTGTATAGATACCGCCAGCAATACGGGCAAAAACACTCATCAAAGAACAACCAAAACCTAAACCTACAAGGGCATGAAATGCGTCATCTATATTTCCAGCAACTCCTTTAACAACCATGTAATAAACGGTGATACCCAATAAACCAAGACCGACGACCATCATACCTGTAACGGCTCCACCCTTGAAAGCAAGAGTTAAAGCTGCTTGCAAACCCCTTTTTGCTGCCTCTGCTGTTCTAACATTTGCTCTAACACAAACCATCATGCCAAGATAACCTGCTGCTGCTGAACCAACCGTACCAATCAAGAACCCTATAGCAGTCCAGATTCCGAGAAAGATTGCTAACAAAACAAACAATACAACAGCAACTATCGCCACAGTCTTATACTCTCGAGCAAGGAAAGCCTCTGCACCTTCCTTTACGGCATCAGAGATTGCTCTCATACGTTCTGTTCCTGCGTCTTGCTTCATAACCCAAGAAGCCGTTAACAGAGCAAACAATACTCCTATTGCACCTGCAATAAGAGCAAAGAGTAAAATTGCACTCATTTAACCGCCTCCTCCTTCTTGAATTAGTTTTTTTAATGATTTTTGATAGAATCGACTACCAAGCATGGTTATTTTACTCTTTCTCACCCCCCTTAAATCCTCTAAATTTTGAACATTTTACTAAAAAACTCTTATATTTTAGTGGTAGTTAATAGGGCTCTTTAATATTTTAGTTTAGATACTACCTCCCTTCCTGATATCTACAAAATAGCTATGTAATTAGCATAATTTATGTGTGAATGACATTTTTCTAAGTCATCCCCTCAATTGATAACTAAAAATAAATAGAACACTCAAGTGATAATTTTGTCTCTCCCTGTATGTCTTGCAAAAACCATTGCGGTCGTTCTATATACCATATGTGCCATCTTAGAATATGGAGCATAGGCGAACAGAGCAAAGATGAAGACTAAATGGGAAAAATACATAAAATAGGCGATCGCAGCTATGTCAAGTAATCTAAATATCTGAGCAAACATACCTGTCAGACCAACACCGTATACTATAACAATAAAGAGCCAATCAAAATAACTACCGATGCCAGCCTTTTCTTTATTTTTAATTCGATTAGAGACGACCATAGTGATACCCACTAACAGAGCTATGCCACTGATATTGCCAATAATCTTAATGATATTTGTCTGGGGATAAGGTGACTCCCATTTAAGCACATATAAATAAAAAACTGCAATAGCAGTTGTGATGGCAAGACCTATAAAGGAATAAAAGACTAAGAGGTGAGCAAGTTTTCTATCCTTTGTGACATTGCAATTGTCAAATCTTTTATGGCTTAAAATCTCGACAATAGTATCCGTTATCGACTTATTTATATCTCCCTCCGTTGGTTTACCATGATATTTACTCATATCCCGCCAATAATCTTTGATACCTATTATAAAAACGATAACAACGAGGGCTGCAAGAGGAATAAATAGAAAATCAATAAAAGGGATAGGAGGCATAAACCTCGAGAAAGATATAATACCACCTTCACCTCTTGGAATACCTGTTGTAAAGTGTCCCTGTATAGCCATGAAGAAAAGAAAAATGGCTATAGGTATTGCGAAAAGAAGTATCACTGCTTTGGGTTCTCCAACTAAATTTGCTATAAAAGCTGGCTTTGAATAATTTTTTATAGCTATGCTTCTTATAGCTCCTAAAACCTCTCCTGGTTTAGCGCCTCTGGGACAATAGGCTGTGCAGTCACTACACTGATGACACAACCATATATCTGGACTACTTATAAGCTTATCCTTTAGACCCCACTGAGCATAAATCATTTCTTTTCTTGGAAACGGTTTATTATCAGGGGTCAGATTACACACAACAGAGCATGTGGCGCATTGATAACACTTTTTTAAAGATTCACCACCCGCAGCTATAACCTCCCGTACAAATTTTATATCAGGAGCTATTTGCTCTCCCATCCTTTAACCTCCTCAGATCATTTATGGCAAACATATACTAGCTTCCTTTAAAATCCTTTGTAAGGGTTAGGTCCTATATCTTGCAACTTCTCAACAAAGGAGTCTATAATCTGTGGAAGTTTATAATATTCTGAGATCGAGATCTGCTCCATTTGAACTCTCCCAGATTCGAGTCTCAACCTGTCTAAAGTCTCTGCAACCTTTGACAACCTTATCTTTGCAAGATGACTTCCCGTTGCCATATGGCACTGATAATCTTCACCATATTGACATCCGAGTAAGAGCACCCCGTCAATTCCTTTTGATAAAGCATCTGCGATCCAAACTAAATTTATCGAGCCTATGCATCTTAAAGGAACGACTCTCACAAAGGGGCTAAATTGTAAACGATTAATTCCCGCCATATCGAGTGCAGGATAAGCATCGTTTTCGCAAGCAAAAATGATGGCTCTCGGTTTTTCCTCCTCTTCTCCTGGGACCTCTATATTTTTAACCATATTACCTATCATATCTACAGAGTAGTTCTTAAAAGAGATAATCCTTTCAGGACATGCACCAAGACATATGGCACATCTTCTGCACCGAGTTGGCATATAGATAGGATTTGCCTTTTCGTCTTCATTAATTGCGCCAAAGGGGCATTCCTCAGTACACCTCTTACACTGTGTACATTTCTGCATAAAGAAATCAGCATAAGATATATCCCCTGCTCTTGGATGGACAGCCTCGCCTCTAATTGTTGACTCAATACACTGTATAGCTTTAAGAGCAGCTCCCGTAGCGTCTTCGATCGTTGAAGTGATATCCAGAGGTGTCCTGACAGTGCCTGCAGCATAGATACCTGTCCTTCTTGTTTCGTAGGGGAAGCAGATAAAATTAGAATCGGGATAGCCATTAATTAAAACTGGCACCTCACCACCCTGCCTATATTCAAGGTTTAATGTGTCCGTCTCTATCATTACATAGGGAATAAATTCATCACCTGGGTTTACACCTGGAGGCAGTATCTCTTCTCCTAAAGAAGTCACTGGAACCATGCCTGTCGCGAGCACAACGAGATCGACATTGACAGTTATTTTTTCGCCTAAAAGGGTATTTTCAACTTCTACTAAAAGATTCTGATTATCGTCCTCTGTTATGCTTAAGACATCTCCCTTTGTTAAGAAGACTCCCTCATCATTCTGCATACTTTTATAGAAATATTCATAATGGCCTGGTGTTCTCATATCTTTATAAAATATAAAAGCCTTTGAATCAGGATCCTGATTTCTCAAGTACTTAGCTTGCTTCAAAGATTCGACACAGCAGACCGAGGAGCAGTATGGCAAATGTTTGTCATCTCTCTGACCAGCACACTGAATAAAGGCTACACTCTTAACTGGTTTTCCATCTGAAGGTCGGGTTATCGTACCCTTTGAAGCTATCTCTTCCATCATATAGTTGGTTATTACATTTGGATATTTCCCAAAGCCAAGATTATCAAGTTTTGAGGCATCATAGGGGATAGTACCTGCAGCCAGAACGATTGCACCTACTCTAAACTTCTCAGAGCTTCCATTTTGCTTAACGGTAACATCAAATAATCCAGGGGCTCCCTCTATTTTTTCAATAACTGATGAGGTATAGATCTTAATCTTTGGATTCTGCTGAATCTCCTCTATTAATTTATTTATCATTGGTTCTTCTAAATCAGTGTAAGGGGGTTTTGTGGGAGGCTGTTTATAAATTTTGGACATCCAACCACCGAGTGAGCCCTCCTTCTCTACAAGGAAAGCATCATAACCTGCATTGGCTGTTTCCTTTGCGGCAACAATACCCGCAAGCCCACCTCCTACAACTAGAACGGCTTTAGAGACACCCTCAGCTTTGTAAGGCTCAGGGGCTTCCATTCTACTCATTTTTAGAATTCCCATTCTAATATAATCTTCAGCCATCATCTGGGTGTCTTCATCGTTGGGTTTATGGGTCCAAACAACCTGTTCTCTAAGATTAACTCTTTCTATCAGGGGAGTTCCTAAATTAAAAACGTCATAGTTAACTCGAGGCGAACAGGCTGCGATTACGACTGCATTGACTCCCTCTTTCGCCATATCTTCCTTTATAAAATCAACACCCTCCTTTAAGCAAAGAGCTGAATGGGCCTTCACAACAGGGGCTTTCATTTTTGTAGCCACCTTAATAAGCTGCTCTATATTAAGAGCTTTACCTATCTCACAATCTGTGCAGATATAAACTCC
Source organism: Thermodesulfovibrionales bacterium (assembly GCA_026416735.1). Lineage (GTDB taxonomy): Bacteria > Nitrospirota > Thermodesulfovibrionia > Thermodesulfovibrionales > Dissulfurispiraceae > DYHD01. Next base: position 748 of record JAOAEO010000114.1, on the reverse strand, counting down.
TATTTTTTTAGACATTCTGTTTTACCTCCTCATCAAAGATTGAATAGCCTTAAGGGCTGCAGCAGTGCTATCTTGAACGCTTGAATATACATCAAAAGGTTTTCTTGCACACCCTGCTGCATATATCCCTCCTCCATTAAAACCAGATACGATAAATCCATCCTCATCATAGCTCAAACCTACAGGGAGCTTAGACTCTCTTGTAACAGGGGACATACCAGTAGCAAGAACTACCATTTCTACCTTCTCATGCATTTTCTTACCTGCAATAGCGTCTTCAGCAATTACCGTAAGATCCTTTGTTTGAGGGTCTTCTTCTATTTGAGCAACCTTACCTTTAATAAATTTTACCTTTTCATCCTTTTGTACCTTTTTATAAAACTTCTCATTTCTCCCAGTTGCACGTATATCGATATAAAAAATTATTACCTCTGAGTCGGGGTATTGTTCACGCACATAGGTTGCCTGCTTCATCGAAGCAAGACAACAGATAAAGGAACAGTAAGGTAAGTGATTTTCATCTCTTGAGCCAGCACACTGGACAAAGGCTATTTTTCTGACATCTTTGCCATCAGAGGGTCTAAGAATCTTACCCTCTGTAGGTCCATTCTTAGATGCGAGCCTTTCCATCATCATATTAGTTATAACATTCTGATACTTGCCAAAACCAAGGTTATCCATCTTAGTGGCATCATAAGGATTCCAACCGGTTGCCCACACAATCGCACCAGCTTTTAAAGAAATAGTC
>JAOAEO010000113.1 GCA_026416735.1 Thermodesulfovibrionales bacterium | reverse complement strand
CTTAGAGGATCAGTTGCCTTTTCCCCTATCTCAAAAGCTGTTGTAGGAGAAGTGGCTGTAGCAATCACATCGACCTGCTTAAATGCTTTTTCAAAATCTTGTCTGATAAGAGTTCTAACTTGTTGAGCTTTCTTGTAATAAGCATCATAATAACCAGCTGAAAGAGCATAGGTTCCAAGAATTATCCTTCTTTTAACTTCTTCACCAAAGCCTTGAGTTCTTGTATTCATATACATATCCAGCAAATCTCTTCCATCAGCCCTAAAACCATACTTTACTCCATCATAACGCGATAAATTAGAAGATGCTTCAGAAGTCGCTATTATATAATAAGTAGCAACGGCATAGGGCGTATAAGGCAACGATATCTCTACAACTATAGCTCCTAAAGATTCCAACTGTCGAATTGCCCTCTGTACAGCGTCGTATACTTCCCTATCCATACCTTCCATGAAGAATTCCTTAGGAATGCCTATCTTAACTCCCTTTATATCCTTTCCTAAAGAAGCAACATAGTCAAGGGAGGCTATTTCTACAGATGTGGAGTCGTAATGATCCTTGCCGGCAATAATATTTAATATTATTGCTGCATCGGTAACATCCTTAGTTATAGGTCCTATTTGATCTAAGGAAGAAGCAAAAGCGACAAGTCCAAAACGGGAAACAAGCCCATAAGTCGGTTTAAGTCCTACAACTCCACAAAGGGATGCAGGTTGTCTTATGGATCCACCTGTATCTGATCCTAAGGCAGCAATGCATTCATCGGCTGCCACAGCAGCAGCTGAACCACCGCTACTGCCACCTGGAACACGCTTAAAATTCCAAGGGTTTCTTGTAATTTGAAAAGCAGAGTTCTCAGTAGAAGAACCCATGGCGAATTCATCAAGATTTGTCTTACCAATGAGCACATATCTTTGATCTAATAATCTCTGAGTAACGGTGCTCTCATAGGGTGGAATAAAATTATAAAGCATCTTAGAAGCACAGGTGGTAAGTATACCTTTTGTACAAATGTTATCCTTTATAGCAAAAGGAATTCCAGTAAGGGGAAGGCTTGCCTTCTGAAAAATTAACTTCTGAGCTTCTTCAGCCATTGAGTAAGAGTAATCTCTTACTACGGTTATATATGATTGAATTTTGCTCTCATATCTATCAATTTGCTTAAAGATATCATCGAGGATGTCCTTTGTGCTTATCTCTCCACAGTCGAGCAATTTTCTTAGTTGAAAAATACTTAATCTATTTAATCCCAAATTATCACCCTCTTTTTTAATTAACTTCGATATAGAATGCCATAAAAGCGAATTTCATAGCAAATTAATCAGGCAATCGCAACCTTCTTTAACAAGGCAGAATTAGTTACCACTGATAATGAACTCAATGCCATCGCAGCAGCAGCTATTATTGGGTTTAACAGCCCTAAAGCGGCAATTGGAACACCCACAGTATTATATATAAAAGCCCAGAATAAGTTTTGTTTAATCTTCCTCATTGTGGCTTTGCTAAGTAGAATTGCCCTTAAAACATCCATAAGATCGTCTCTCATAAGAATGATCCCCCCGGTCTCTTTCGCAATATCTGAACCGCTCCCAATAGCTATTCCGATATCAGCTTGAGCAAGAGCTGGTGAGTCATTTATACCATCTCCTACCATTGCAACAACCTTGCCCTCTGTTTGAAGTTCTTTTATCACCATACCTTTATCAGTTGGTAACACATTTGCTATCACTTTGTCTATACCTAATACTTTACCAATAGCATTAGCAGTCCTTTCATTATCTCCACTAAGCATAATCACTTCTATACCTATCTTTTTTAATTCGTTAACTACTTTCCAGGCATTATCTTTTAGTGTATCTGAGATAGCTATTAATCCTACGGGGTCGTTATCCTTAACAACTATAACCACTGTATTACCTTCTCCTTCTAAGGATTTAATTTCCTCCTCTAAATTATCTAAATTAATTTTATTCATTAACATTAATCTTCTATTACCCACCAAAATTGTTTTATCTTGAAAAGTTCCCTTTACACCGTAACCAGGTATAGCCTCAAAGGTATTAACGATTGGAATATCGATGTTTAAAGACTTGGCTTTTTTAAGAATCGCTAAAGATAGCGGATGTTCAGATCCCTTCTCAGCCATAGCTGCAAGTTGAATAATCTCCCTTTCTGATAGATCGCTTATTGAGATAACCTGAGCTACCTCTGTCATACCCTTTGTAAGTGTGCCAGTCTTATCGAAGACTACCGTATTAAGCTTTTCAGCTCTCTCAAGGTATTCAGCACTCCTAATAAGAATGCCCATCTCTGCGCCCTTCCCAACTCCTACCATGAGAGCAGCAGGTGTTGCAATCCCAAGTGCACAAGGGCATGCAATAATAAGAACCGCTACAAAAGATAGTAATGCAGTAGTCATGTTACCTAAAAAAAGCCAGACAATCCCTGCTATAAAGGCAGTTGTTACCACAGCAGGAACGAAGTAGGATGCTACTTTATCAGCATATCTCTGGATCTTAGCTGATGAAGTTTGGGCTTCTTCTACCATAGCTATTATCTGCCCCAAAGTAGTCTCATCTCCAACTCTCGTAGCTTTAAATTTAAAGAATCCGGTACCGTTTATAGTTCCACCAATCACTCCATCTCCTATCCGCTTTTCAACGGGAATACTCTCACCCGTTATCATCTTTTCATCTACATAGGAATGTCCCTCTATAATTACGCCATCAGCAGGGATCTTCTCGCCTGGTCTAACTACTACGACATCATCAACCCTCAAAGATTCTACTGGAACTTCAATCTCAACGCCATCTCTGATAATCCTTGCCTTTTGAGGTTTTAAATCCATTAACTTACGAATTGCTGCAGAACTACGTTTTTTTATAATCTCTTCTATGTATTTTCCTAATAAAACAAATGCTATTATGATTGCCGATACTTCGAAATATACGTTCTTCTCATCTACTGGCAATAATTCAGGGAAAAAGATCACAAAAGTGCTATATAAATATGCTGTCGATGTCCCTAAGGCTATTAAAACATCCATATTAGCCATACGATTTTTAATGGCTTGATAGGCCCCAACAAAAAAACCTTTACCACCAAAAATCATAATTGGTGTTGTAATTATAAATAACCATACCCCCCAGGTAAACCAAGGAAGCCAAGGAATCGGCACCCAAGTTAAAAAGGTTGCTCCCGCTGCAAGTCCTAAAAAAACTATAGCCCTAAAGATTGCAAGAATCAGAACGCCTGAAAGAGCAATAGCTACTCTCTTTTTTATTGCTTTCAGTTCTGTTTCAGGAGATTCGAAGGTTTTTACACAATCTTGACTACAAAAATAATAGGTTCTCCCACCAATCTCTCTTTTTAAAGACTTATCCTTAGGGACGACCATTCCACATACAGGGTCCTTTGCCATAGAAGAATCTAAAGCTTTTCTTTGAAGAGCCCTCTCATAAGCAAAAAACTCTGGATTGTTATCAAATTCTTCTTTACAAACCTCTGCACAAAAATAATAGGTTCTCCCTTTAAAATGGCTGATAGCTACTGCATCTTTATCGTCAATGACCATTCCACACACAGGGTCTTTAACTTTCACAGATTCCTCCTTTATGGATCAAAAGGGTGGTTGCTTTAAAGAGAAAAAAATATTAAAAAACTGCTTTGCCAAATGAAAATTAAAAAATAAATAGGAATTACCAAGAGGAATTAGAATATTAGGAAGAACATAGTTGCTTCCAATCCTTTAAAAAATCTTTAAGATTTTTCTGCCATGAACTTGATCATCCATCCTTCTTTTCTTTAGAAAGATATTTTTCAGGATCTTTATCGAATCTTTCTTTACATATCTTTGCACAGAAATAATAGATTTTACCTTTATATTCGCTCGTAGCTGCTGCTCTTTTTTCGTCTACATTCATATTACAAACAGGATCCTTTTGCATTTATTGCCTTCCTCCTGCTAAGAATTTATGAAAACTCTACCATGCTATTTTACACTAAAGTTTTAAAAAATTCACCTAAATACATTTTTTCATTTTCTTTCATAAGATTATGTTTTATAATATGTATAGTGTATAGTAAAGGAACTAAAACCTAAATCGATTAAGCTAACTTATCTATAGCCTTTTTGGGTGAGAGCTTCCATAGAGTTCCTATAACATGGAGAGACAAATTCATGAGAATTTCTATGACGGGTGCTACAGGTTTTATCGGTAAAAACCTAACAAAAGCTTTCACAGAAAAAAGCTGGTCTGTAGTCCCTATTACAGTGGAGGACTTTAAGGCTGGTAAAGAGGTCTTAACTGAAAAATTGAGTAAATCCGATGTTGTTGTTAACCTTGCTGGAGCCCCAATAGTAGCTAAATGGACAGAGGAATACAAAAAAATTCTCTATAGTAGTCGAATAGATACTACACATAAAGTAGTTGAAATAATCTCCCATCAAGAACCCAAGCCAAAAGTCTTTATTTCCACTTCAGCTGTTGGTAGATATGACGATAAAGGAATTTACTCAGAAGATGACGCAGCTTATGCTACAGACTTCCTCGGCTATTTAACGGAGGAGTGGGAAAAATCTGCCCTTAAGGCTAAAGAAGCAGGCATTAGAACTATCATTTTTCGTTTTGGTATAGTACTTGGGAAAGATGGTGGGATTTTAGCTAAAATGTTACCATTTTTTAAATTAGGACTTGGTGGTACTATAGGTGACGGTAACCAGGGATTTTCGTGGGTTCACATTAATGATCTCACAAGAGCTTATATGGAAGTAATTAATAATGAAAAATACGAAGGAATCTATAATTTGACTGCACCAAATCCTACAACTAATAGAGGGCTTACAAAAGCTCTTGGAAAGATTTTAGGGGTACCCACTATCTTCAAAATACCCCTAATAGCGCTTAAATTGAAATTTGGTGATGGTGCAATCGTCATCGCTAGCGGACAAAAAGTCATACCTAAAAGACTTTTAGAGTCAGGCTTTCATTTCCAGTTTGAAACCATAGAAGAGGCTCTTAAAGACATTATAAAGGGAAATGTAGGGAGAACTGCTAATGAATAGAAGAGAATTTTTAAAACTATCAGCAATTATGGGTCTTAGTCTCACCAAAGGAATAGGTGAAATTGCATCCACGGT
>JAOAEO010000112.1 GCA_026416735.1 Thermodesulfovibrionales bacterium | reverse complement strand
GTACATAGAAGGGAGCCCCTTTACAAAGCTCCTTTTGGAGTTTTATGTTGAGCTCAATTTGATCGAGAGGTACATGGCCTGGTCCTTCTATAATTACTTGAACGCCTGCGTCTAAAGCTATATCTCTTAATTCACTTAAAGTAACTAATTCTTCAATTTGACATCTATCTGTAGAATCCTCTATGCAGCCTGGCCTAAAACCATCACCGAGACTCAAGGTTAAATCATATTTCTTTGCTATTTCGAGAACTCTGTCAAATTTCTCATAGAGAGGGTTTTCTTTGTCATTAAGTATCATCCATTCAATAAGGAAGGCTCCTCCACGACTGACTACATCGAGTTTTCTGCCTTCAAGCTTTAATCTTTCGATTGCCTTTCTCGTGACCCCACAATGGACAGTTATAAAATCGACCCCATCCTGTGCATGCTCTTCTATTGTTTCAAAGATATCCTCCTCTGTCATTTCTGAAATCCTGTTAGATCTCTCGACAGCTTTAACTGCAGCCTCATAGATCGGAACAGTGCCCACTGCAATTGTAGATCTTGCCATCAATAGTCTTCTAATATCCTTGATGGCTCCTCCCGTTGATAGATCCATCACTGCATCAGCACCATATTTTATTAAAATATCAAGTTTTTGTAATTCCTTTTCTAAAGATACTTTATCCTTTGATGTTCCAATATTGGCGTTAATCTTTGTTCTAAGCCCTTTTCCGATACCAACTGGATTGATTTTGTGCAATACGTTCCTCGTTATAACAGTATGACCATTAGCTATGTCGGAAGCGAGTCGATCTGGATGTATATTTTCAGAGAGGGCTACCTGCTCCATCTCTTGAGTGATGATACCCCTTTTTGCAAATTCAATTCTTGTCATTATTTCTTTCCTCGAGTAATATTAAATATTTTGTTATAGAATCCTCTATATCTCTTTGATTGAAAATTCCCCTTATCATAGCTACCCCATGAGCACCCGTCGCCATTACCTCTTTTATATTATCATGATTTATTCCACCTATTGCAAAAATCGGCAGTGAAATAGACTCGGTTATTTCCTTTAGAGGAGTCAACCCTAAAGGTTCACCATAAGCCAACTTAGAAGGTGTGGGGTAAATAGGTCCTAAAGTTAAAAAATCTGCCCCATCCCTTTGAGCACGCACGGCTTCCATCAAAGAATGAGTGGATACACCAATAAGCAATTTTTTTTTAACTACCTGTCTTATTGCGAAAGGCGGGATACTTTTCTGAGTAAGATGCACTCCGTCAGCATTTACACAGAGTGCTAAATCAAAACGGTCGTTTATCAAGAACATTGCATTATATTTTCCAGTAAGAGCTCTTAACTCATATGCCATATTGAGGAGAGGCTTTGTAGATAGATCCTTCTCTCTTAATTGCAAAAGCCTTATACCACCTCTTAATGCTCTTTCTATTGCATCATAAAAGGATTTCAAATCATCAAACAATTTTCTATCAGTAATTAGATATAGCTTTGGTAACATATCATCAGTAAAAGGAGTCATAATTTCTTATAGGAACTACACTAATTTAACCCTCTTAATTTACTACTTCTGTCTTCTCCTTTGAGTTTTTAACTCCTTACTATATCAACATCCCTTCAAGGGGACTACTTGCTGAAGCATATAACTTCTTAGGAATTCTACCAGCTTTGTATGCAAGCCTGCCAGCAATTACGGCATATTTCATAGCTTTAGCCATCGAGATTGGATCCTTAGCCTCTGCAATAGCCGTATTGATTAGGACAGCATCACAACCTAATTCCATAGCTATTGTTGCATCGGAGGCAGTACCTACGCCCGCATCCACAATTATCGGAACTTTAGCAGCTTCTAAGATAATCTTAATATTATAGGGGTTCCTAATTCCTAATCCTGAACCGATCGGTGCACCTAAGGGCATAACAGCTGCAGCACCTGCATCCTCAAGTCTTTTTGCGACAACGGGATCATCATTAGTATATGGGAAGACTATAAAACCCTCTTTTGCAAGAATCTCTGTTGCTTTGAGGAGTCCCCAAGTATCTGGGAATAAAGTCTTTTCATCACCGATGACTTCAAGCTTGATCATATCTGATACCCCTGCCTCTCTGGCTAATCTTGCGTACCTAAGAGCATCCTCAACTGTATAACATCCTGCCGTATTTGGTAGGATCTTATATTTTTTAGGGTCTATATAATCCAGAAGATTAGGTGATTTTCTGTCTGTAATATTAACCCTTCTTACAGCGACGGTCACGACGTCTGCACCTGATGCTTCAACTGCCTTTGCTGTTTGCTCAAAATCTTTATACTTACCTGTGCCAACCCAAAGCCTCGATTTAAATTCAATCCCCTTGATAATTAATCGATCATCCTGCATCTATCCTCCTCCTACGAAATTTACAATCTCTACTGAGTCTCCCTCCTTAAGCTTAATTTTAGCTAAATCTGCTCTCTTAATTATTTCAAGATTAACTTCTACAACAACTCTTTCAGGTATTATCTTTAGCTCCGAGAGAAGCTCAAGTAATGTTTCTTTTTCAGTATTGTAAGTCTCACCATTTAATTTAATGAGCACCATTAAACCTCTAAAATCTCAACATTTAGTAAATAATTAGTAAATAAAAAACCTCTCGGGATTTTCGAGAGGTTCATGTAATTATCACTTAGCTCCCCTTCCCTACGCTGGTATTATCCATATCAGGTTCGAAGGGTCTTTCTCTTTTACAGAGAAATCTCAGGCTTTAAGCCTCCCCCAGGGTCTATCTAAATGTTATAACATTTAGTTCAATATTGTCAAACAAAGAAATAGGCAGTGATATAAATTTTTAATATTAGCCTTCCTAAAGCATTGATCAATTTCACATGGCTTTTCTAATATGAGTCCATAAGCTATATAATTGTACCCAAAAGAGAGAGCTAGGTTTTTGACTTTTAAGTCTATCTTTTTTACAATATGACTTTTGATAAAGGAAGCTCTTTTAGGGAGGTATAAATGATAAAGATACAATTGGCAGATAGGGTGAAAAATCTGCCACCATATTTGTTTGCAGCCATTGATAAAATGAAACAAGAGGCGATAGCAAAGGGGATAGACTTGATTGATCTTAGTATCGGTGATCCTGATATCCCGACACCATTACATATTGTTAAGGCTATGCAAGAAGCTGTTTCAAAGCCGGAACACCATCGTTATCCCTCTTATGAGGGTATGCTCTCCTTTAGAGAAGCGGTTTCTTCTTGGTATAAAAGGAGATTTGATGTTGACCTCGATCCAAAGACGGAAGTATTATCTTTAATTGGGTCAAAAGAAGGAATAGGCCATATTCCTTTAGCCTTTATAAATCCCGGAGATGTCGTTCTCGTTCCCTCTCCTGGGTATCCCGTTTATTCTAATGCTACCCTCTTTGCCGGTGGTCAGTCATATTCTATGCCTTTGACAGAAGAAAATAGTTTTCTGCCTGATTTTTCTAAGATTTCTGATAAAATTTTAAAGGAAGTTAAGCTAATGTTTATCAACTACCCCAATAATCCCACTTCAGCAACCGCTGATGAGGATTTTTATAAGAGGGTCATTGAACTTGCGTTATCTTACAATATAATAGTCTGTCATGACGCTGCCTATTCAGAAATCTATTTCGATAACGAGAGACCTTTAAGTTTTCTTCAAATAAATGGTTCAAAGGAGGTGGGCATAGAATTTCACTCTTTATCCAAAACATACAACATGACAGGATGGAGAATAGGTTTTGCTGTAGGCAATAGAGATATCATAGGAGGCCTTGGCAAAATAAAAACAAATATCGACTCAGGCGTCTTTCAGGCTATACAAGAGGCGGCCATCGTTGCTTTAAATACTGATGACTCAATCCTTTTAGATATTAGAAATACCTATCAAAAGAGAAGGGATACCTTATATGAAGGATTAAAAAAGATTGGTCTCTCTCTAAATAAACCAAAGGCAAGTTTCTATCTGTGGGTAAAAGTACCTGAAAATTTTAATTCTTTAGGCTTCGTATCCTATCTGCTCGAAAAGGCAGGAGTTTTGACAACTCCAGGTGTTGGCTTTGGTCAGGCAGGTGAAGGTTATATCCGTTTTGCCCTAACACAGTCGGTAGATAGAATCGATGAAGCAGTATATAGAATAAGCAAAATATTATAAATTATGGTTGCTCATATTGGTATTGGTTCAAATATAGGAAACAGACATGAAAATTGTTCAAAGGCTATAAAGATACTCGAAGAGAAGGGCTTGAGAGTAAAAAAAATCTCATCTTTATATGAAACAGAACCGTGGGGAGTAAAGGAACAACCTAAATTTATCAATCTCGTCATAGAGGTAGAAACAGACTACTCGCCTTATGAGCTAATGAATATACTAAAAGAGACTGAGAATGCCTTAGGTAGAGTTAAGACTACCAAATGGGGACCGAGAGTTATCGACCTCGATATCCTCTTTTATGAAAGTGAGATTATAAATACTGAAGAACTAGTGATCCCCCATCCATATTTACAGGAAAGAGAATTTGTTCTCGACCCCCTCGAAGAGATTTCCCCCCACAAGATGCATCCAGTTTTGAAGAAAACTGTTCGGGACTTGAAGGAGGAACTAAAAAATGCTAAAAATATTAAATGTAAAGAGTAAACATAGAACAGAACTAATAGATATTACTGCTGAGATCAATCAAATAATCAAAGAATCAGGTATTAAAAGCGGAGTTTGTTATCTTTATGTACCCCATACTACTGCTGGGATAACAATAAATGAAGGTGCTGATCCATCAGTTAAAAGAGATATCATAACAACTCTGAATAGGCTAATTCCCTTTGAGGGTAATTACCACCATACAGAAGGCAATTCTGCTGCTCATATTAAATCGTCCATAGTAGGTGTCAGCGTGACCATCTTAATAGAAGAAGGACGATTATTAATGGGCACTTGGCAGTCCATATTTTTCTGTGAATTCGATGGACCAAGAAGTAGGAAAGTATTTCTAAAGATCATCTAATTTATGCCCTACGGAGGCTAATAGATAAAATCTTTAAAATATGGCAAGGACAATGATAAAGATTGATGCAATCGGGGTAGGATGCCCAAAACCCGTCATTATGGCTGAAGAGGCTCTCTCTAAAATAGAAGAAGGCATAGTTGAAGTATTGGTAGATAATGAAGCCTCCGTTAGCAACCTTACAAGATTTGCCAATAAAAGAGGTTTTTACTCTGAAACTACTAAAGAAGGTAATTTCTGGAAAGTCAAGATAATCAAAGGCTATATCTGCGAACCAGATATGTCC
>JAOAEO010000111.1:3778-5369 GCA_026416735.1 Thermodesulfovibrionales bacterium | reverse complement strand
AGAGGTCTTCTGTTATCATCGATTCTCAAATTTTGTCTCATTTGGTGGTGATTAAAAAAAGAATTCATAAAATACTGAACAGTAAGACACCTATGGTGTTCATGATCTGATTAAGGAGAAATATCGTATAGGTCTGTATCTTTTAAAGTTTATTGAAAGAGAGCCGTTATAACATATTGAAAAGAATACTAAGCTATATTGATTATCTTCATAAAATGTTTTTTGTCTATAGATTTTATCAGATATCAATTGGAGAGATCTTCACTCTAAAAAATTATTTCTTTCTTTACCAAAAATCACTTGACAAAAAATTTTTATTATTTTAAAATTATTATTAAATAATAATTGTTATCAATTAAAAAAATTTTTCAAAGGTTAGTTTGTGAAAAAAAATCTCTTTAAATTTAAGATGACCCCACAAAGGATGGCAATTTTGAATTATTTAAAAGACAATAAAGACCATCCAGCAGTAGAAGATATTTATAAATCTATAATAACGCAGTTTCCAACAATCTCTCTGGCTACTGTATATAAAAATTTGGAGATGCTGAAGAATTTAGGGATGCTTAAGGAATTAAGCATTGGTCAGGATAAAAAGCATTTTGACCCTAATGTGTCACCCCATCACCATTTAATTTGTAAGGAATGTAAGAAGATTGTTGATATCGATGTAAAGTTTGATCTCAATATACCAGAGCATAGCAAAAAGGGGTTTGAAATCATAGGTAGTCACATCGAATTTTATGGGATTTGTCCAGAATGTAAAAAGAAAAGTTAGTAAACTTCTATTAAAGGAGGGTTAAATTGGCAGTTTTTGAATGTTCAAAGTGTGGTGAGAAAAAAGAAACTCGATGCAAACCTAAGAAATGTCCTAAATGCGGTGAGCAGGGGACAATGCAAAAAAAGTAATAGTACTATCAAATCTTTTTAAACTATTAAAAATTTTAGATTATGGAGGTGTAATAATGGAAGATATTTGTTGTGGGCTAAAGGTAGGGCAGGATGTGCCCGATTTTAAGTTGGAGACTTATGAACCTTCTAAGGGTGATTTTGGTGAAATTAGTCTTGAAACATTAAAGGCTAATAAGAAATGGACTATACTCTTTTTCTATCCTGCTGATTTTACCTTTGTGTGCGCCACTGAGTTTGCTGCTCTTGCTGAGCAATATGAAAAATTTAAAAGCTTGGGAGCGGAAGTCATTACCATTAGTACTGATACAAAATTTACTCATCTTGCATGGCAAAGATATGAAGGAATGTTAAAGGATGTTAAATATCCAATGGGAGCTGATCCTACAGGAAATGTCTCAAGGCTATTTGGAGTATACGATGAACAGACGGGATTGGCTCTAAGGGGGACCTTTATTATAAGTCCCGATGGGAAATTATTGAATGCTGAAGTAAATTTTTATAATATTGGTAGAAATATCGATGAATTAATGAGAAAGTTTAAGGCTAATTTATATGTATCCACTCATCCTGAGGAAGCATGCCCTGCAAAGTGGAAAGAAGAGGGAGATAAAACTCTAAAACCCTCAGCAGCTCTTGTTGGGAAAGTCTATGAAGCTTATGAGTATCTACCAGGTGGCGA
>JAOAEO010000111.1:0-3678 GCA_026416735.1 Thermodesulfovibrionales bacterium | reverse complement strand
GGAGATAAAACTCTNAAACCCTCAGCAGCTCTTGTTGGGAAAGTCTATGAAGCTTATGAGTATCTACCAGGTGGCGAATAGAATATAATAAAGATTAAGGCAGGGCATTGCTCTGCCTTAATTTAAATACAAAACAAAATAGGAGGAGGTTTTATGGCAAGTAAAGAATTATTAGAGAAATTAAATTTAGCTATCGCAAGGGAAATTCAAGTAAGTATTCAATACATGTGGCAACATGTAATGGTTAAAGGTATTAATGCAGAATCTGTAGGTAATGTCTTTAAGAAAGTTGCTATTACTGAGATGAAACATGCTGAAGAGATTGCAGAGAGACTTTATTATTTAGGAGGAGTTCCAACAACAAAACCAGCACCCATTGAAATAGGGAATAATGCAAAGGAGATGCTAAGGATTGATAAAGAGGCAGAAGAAGGAGCAATTTCTCTATATAAAGAAATTATAACTCTTGCAGAAAAGGAGGGTGATGTTGTAACTGCAAGTCTTTTTACCGATATTTTAGCTGATGAAGAAGAACATCACGATTTATTTTCAAAGATGTTAGAGGAATAGGCTTTTGCAGATGCGCCTCAACTATACCATGTTGGTAAATCTTTCTGAGTTTCAAAAAGAATGTTCTAATAGGGAGTAAAGGGTCTATTAATACTTGGGTGCGAAAGGTGATGATTTTGAGGGTTAAGGATTGGTACTCGGCGAATAGTTCTATAAAGAAAAATTTTAGAAAGTAAATTTTTATAGTGCAAGGAAGGGTTTTTACAAAAAGATAGTTTAAAGGGGGAATAAATAATGACCAAGGTCGGACAAAAGTATAGATGTAATGTATGTGAAAATGAAGTTGTCGTTACAAAGGCAGGGAAAGGCACACTTGTCTGTTGTGGTAAATTTATGGATTTGATTGGTGAAGGGTTTGAATGCAAATAAAAATAAATAAACTCATTGTAATAGAGACAGAGAATAGGAGGTGTTAATGGCGTCAGTAGAGATAAAGAAGGATATATTTTGGGTAGGAGCAATAGATTGGGCAGTGAGGGATTTTCACGGCTATGAGACACCAAGAGGAACCACATATAATAATTATTTAATAATCGACGATGACATAACCCTAATTGATACAGTTAAAGAAGATTTTGCTGATGTTACTATTAAAAACATAAAAAGCTTGGTGTCTCCTGAGTCTATTAAAAATGTAGTTATAAATCACATAGAGAATGATCATGTAACGAGCATTGATAGAATAATGGCTTTGACTCCAAATGCTACAATCTATATTACGGAAAAAGGTAGAAAGGGCTTAGCAAGATTTTTCGATATATCCAACTGGAATATTAAAACTGTTAAAACTGGAGATACGCTTAAAATCGGTAAGAGAACTCTCCTTTTCCTCGAAACTCCCATGTTGCATTGGCCTGACTCGATGGTTACCTATTTAAAAGAAGAAAAGCTCTTATTTAGTCAGGATGCTTTCGGTCAGCATTTGGCTTCTGCCGTTAGATTTGATGATGAATTTATAACTTGTGCGTCCATGTACGAACTAGATGATGCTGTAATAGATTACTACGCAAATATCTTGATGCCCTTTGGTCAACTTATAAAGGCTAAGATCGCGGAAATACAGAAGCTCGGAATTGAAATAGACATGATAGCCCCAGATCATGGAATTATTTGGAGAAGCCACCCAAATAAAATTCTTCAGATGTATTTAGATATGGCAAATGGTGTGGCAAAGGAGGGTGTTACAATAATTTATGATACTATGTGGCATAGTACCGAATTAATGACGACTCCTTTAATGCAAGGTATTAAAGATGAAGGGCTTGAATGCAAGATTATTAAGTTAAGAGCAACGCCTATGAGTGTAGCAGTTAAAGAGTTTTGGAAATATAGAGGCGCGCTTTTTGGTTCCCCAACTTTAAATAATACTATGTTTCCAACGGTAGCGCAAATTCTTTACCACCTAAGTGGATTGAGACCAAAAAATCGCATTGTAGGAGCCTTCGGAAGTTATGGCTGGGGTGGTGGTGCCGTTAAAGAAGCCTATGAATTCCTAAAAAAGATGGGACTTGAGCTCTATGAACCAGGACTTCAAATTAATTATAAGCCCTCCCTTGAGGATGAAACAAGATGCTATGATTTTGGAAGAGATTTTGCTAAAAAAGTAAAAGAGTATCATCAAAAGTTTCAGAGTTAGACTTTTATACTTTACACATCCAATTAAAGCCCAATATTCATGAGCTTAATAGCTTGTGGATACTGGGCTTTTTACCTTTCTAACTTTATCATTAGAGCTAGATTTTGCCGCTTTATTTTTATAAAAACTATTAGTAATTCTATAAGTTAATTTTATTTTACTGAGACCGTTTAAGTGGTGCAATCCATTGATAAATCCTAAGAAGAATAAATTTTGTTACACTACGTAGGTTGCATTAATGCACCACCTCCTTTACTGCAGTCGAGAAAAGTCAACAAATAGAAAGCATATGATTCATCATAATATAAGGGAAATGCTTCCCGATTCTAATGGTTTTATAGATTAGAATATCAGAAAGGTTTTCCTTTAAAAAATCCAGCTATTGATATTACTCCCCTAAAAATTAAAACAGAAAAAGAAGGGTATATTTTAAATCTTTATTTTCTTAATATCTACTGATATAATTTTTTAAGAAAAGATATTCATTTAAAAAGGATATTTCGTGAAAGATTTAGATAAGAGCTATAAGATATTGGTGGCAGATTATGAAAAAGCTACAAGAGATTATTTTTATATGATTTTGTCCAGTTATGGATATATCTGTTATACGACAGATGATGGCAATGAAGCTATATCCTTAGCTAAGGCTGAAAAGCCAGATATAATTTTTCTTGATTTATTTTTATTGAAGGTTAGTGGGTTTGAAGTTTGTAAAAAATTAAAGAGTGATTCGGAAACTTACTCAATCCCTATTATAATAGTTACAAAAGCCAACGAGCATGATCTAAAAATAAGATGTCTTGAGTCAGGAGCTAATGATTTTATCTTAAAACC
Source organism: Thermodesulfovibrionales bacterium (assembly GCA_026416735.1). Lineage (GTDB taxonomy): Bacteria > Nitrospirota > Thermodesulfovibrionia > Thermodesulfovibrionales > Dissulfurispiraceae > DYHD01. Next base: position 638 of record JAOAEO010000111.1, on the reverse strand, counting down.
AATTGACCCTTTGGAAATTAAGATAAAAGCACAAAATTATATAAATTTGAAGAAATACAATGAAATCGAAACCAAAAACTTATTACTCTCTCAAACTATAAAATTAGTAGAAAAGGCTAAAAAAGAATGGGAATCGATAGTCGATTGTTTAAATGATATTATAGTTCTTGTCGATCAGCAAAACATAATTCTAAGAATTAATAAAAGATTGAGCGAACTAATGGAGACTGATTTTTCTAATATTTTGGGGAAAAGATTTCAAGATGTTCTTAAAGAGGGTTTTTTTACATATGAGATATCTGACTCAGGAGATATAGAGCTTTACCATGTGTCAGGTAGGTACTTTAATTATAATATCTACTATATTCGAGATTTTAATCAGTCTAATAAAACTGTTGCTGTGATTGTATTGCAAGATATCACCAATATTAAGAGACTCACAAAGAAATTAGAAAATAGTAAAAAGATGCTTGAAAACAAACACTCCGAATTGAAGAAAGCATACTCAGAATTGAAGAGTGCTCAATCTCAGATTATCCAGCAGGAGAAGATGGCCTCTATCGGTCAGCTTGCTGCTGGAATTACCCACGAAATTAATAATCCCACTGGATATATAATGAGTAATCTTAACACTCTTC
>JAOAEO010000110.1 GCA_026416735.1 Thermodesulfovibrionales bacterium | reverse complement strand
CTCCTATCCTATTCAATTGACAGCAGGGGAGAGGCAGAGATGTGTTATAGGGATATCTACGTTATTAAATCCGAAGATGGTAATAGCAGATGAGCCGACCTCAGCATTAGATGTTTCAACCCAGAAGGCAGTTATTAAGCTTATTTTTGAGTTGCTCGACAAGAGGATATTTTCTACTATGATTTTTATTACACATGAGTTGCCTCTTTTACGACATGTGTCAGATAGAATAGCGGTAATGTATGCTGGAGAATTTGTGGAACTTGGTACTACAGAGCAGGTGATTTTTGATCCGAGGCATCCTTATACCAAGGCATTGATGGGAGCGATGTTGAGTGCAGAGCCGGGTCAGAAGCAAAAGAAGCCGGTGGCTATAGAAGGAGCACCACCTAATTTAGCTAAGCCAATTGATGGATGCAGATTTGCTCCGAGATGTCCAGTTGCAAGACCGGAGTGTAAAGTAAACAAACAGGAAATGAGAATTGTTGGAGATAGACAGGTAAGGTGTGACTATGCCGAATGATGTTAATATTTTTAAAGGTAAAAATATAACCTGTATTTTTGGACATGGTAAGAAGAGTGTAAAAGCCTTAGATGATGTAAGTTTTGATATTTATGATGAGGAGATTGTTTCTGTTGTAGGTGAGTCGGGATGTGGTAAGAGTGTTCTTGCAAAGTTGTTGTTAGGATTAATAAAACCTACAGGAGGGGAACTTCTTTACAAGAATGCTCCTATAAAAAATCAGCGACTTCACTGGCAGGAAGTGCAGTGTGTTTTTCAGGATCCATATAGTTGTTTTAATCAGTTTTTTACTATTCGTTCCCAGCTAAAAGCTGCTGCTGGAATAATGAAAGTAAAGCCATCAAAGAAAGAGTTAGAGAAATTAGTAGATGAAGCATTAATGGCAGTGAATATTATTCCATCAGAAATAGAGGGGAAGTATCCGTTTGAGTTATCTGGTGGACAGATGCAGAGAATGCTTTTAGCTCGGATATTTATTTTAAAGCCCAAAGTACTGATTGCAGATGAGCCTACGAGTATGGTTGACGCGTGTGTACGAGCTAACATACTTGACTATCTGATGAAATTAAAGCAAGAGTTGAAGATGACGATTGTTTTTATAACTCACGATATTGGGCTTGCCTATTATGTAAGTGATAGGATCTTTATTATGAGTAAAGGGAAGATAGTAGAACAAGGAAATCCGGATGATATTGTACTAAGACCAAAGCATGAGCAGACAATCAAACTATTAGATGATATCCCTAATGTCCATAAAAAATGGATCGATAGGTAAACATAGGGTAAAATTTTTGTTACCTAATTATAGGAAGGTCTTATAAAAAATTAAGAGATTTTCTTGTTTATATTAGGAGAGAAATTAAATCTAAAAGATAAACCATTTTTCTAAGGGATAAAGAAAAAAGTGATTTTTGAGGTGAAGTATTGAAGTGAGTTAGGTGAACTTTCCAAGTTTGATAGTAAGAAGGTTAAAGGGATGAAAATATTGCAAAAATGTTTGTAAATGAGCTATATTACTATTTCTAAACTCTAACTATCAAGAAATAAAATAGGTTAAATGGGGAGAGAGAATAAAAAGATTTTTCACAATGATGAACCACCAAAGAGAAGATTTATACAAAGAATATTCATTAAATCTTTATAAATAAAAATAAACGATTACGACTCTCAGGGAGGGTTGGAAATGCATAATATAATAAAAATTTTAGTTGGAATAATATGTGTCTTATTGACACATAAGACTTCTACTTTTGCAGAAGATAAGGGACAAAAAGATGTTGATTCTGCAGAAATAGTATTTCAACAGTTTCTTGATTCAGTAGGGATAACAGCAAAAGAGATTGATGAAAAGGTATCATCAACGAGAGTATTTGGAGGATCCTCACCGGTTTCTTTTTCTGGAGAAGCACGTGTAAAGGCTGCATATCATAATTTGAAAACTGATATGGAGTGGACAGTGGGAGATAGAAGTTATATCCAGAGCGGGTGGGATGGTAATGAGAGCATGATGAGAATTGGGATGGTGGTAAGACCAGACAGGAATACAGTGCTCTGGTCAAAGATAGGCTTTCAAAGTACTTTTCCTGGGTTAAGATGGTTTAGGGAAAATAATCCAGAAGGAGAGGTAGCTCAATATTTACACGATAAGTCTATGATAACAGCTAACATTCATGAAGATATGTGTGCTGGAATAGCAGTAAGAACTGTACCAGCATCTTTTATGTTAAAGATGGGTAATATTAACTGGGTAGAGGCTTCTCCCTTTACAATATGGAAGGCACAACCGAGAACATTTGCATGGGAATACTTGCCTTACGAAATAGAGCAGCCAATAGGAAGGTATTATGAGTATAACATTGCTAAAGGAGAAAAAGCTGGACGTGCTGCTTGGCATAAAAAACCATTTAATGGAATTAATTTTGAAAGTATAAGTTTACCAGCAAATCTTTATTTAAATGTATTATGGGCTACTTATGAGAGATATGATAATTTTGAACAAGAGTATGTTGATTTTAGTAATGATCTTGCTTATGCGGATGATTTCCCTTTAAAGGGTACAGGAATTGGGGATAACTATCGACATATTTTTCACCTAAGACTTGCAAAAAATAAAATGATTGGAGAGTTAACTCCAGCTTTTAATTTATGTATGTATCATTATAATGACGATGTAATTATGGCTCAGGATAATAATGGATATCTTTTCCTTAAAGCCTTAGGAGTATATGATGGGGTTGAATCCCCCTTACCAATTCTTAAAGGAAAGGCTTTCTATAAGGAACCTAAAATATTCTCTTTTGATTTGAGAGGAAAGGTAGGAGATCTCTTAGAGCTCCATTCAGATGTCGCAATTGGAAAGGTTGATACTACTTTTCTTATCTGGGATTCATTGCCAACAAATGAGTTTACTAAGAGTTATTCGAGCACACAATTTATTCCAGCTTTTTATAGTAAGATTGCTTTTAATAAGTTTTTACCTCTACAACTCGATATTGCTGCTATTGGAAAGGGCTTTTATGCACCATCTTCTTTTGTAGCAACCACGGATGCATTTTATGCTTATGGATCGAACCTTGTAGGTTCAGGGAAATTTATATCGAGAGGTGAAGCTTCTCCTTATGTTCAAAATATGGCTGGAGCATTGATTTCTTATATTCCTAAGATACCGGGCTATGGTCACTTGAGAGTTGCTTATGGTCAACACTTCCAAATTCAGCCGGGCAGAGATATTCTTTATTTCCCATACAGATTAAATGGAATAGACTTTTTCTCATTCTGGCATTCGAGTTATGCCCGATGGGGACAGATGACATTGCCGGGACCTAAAGGAAAAACAGAGCAAAAGGGAAGGAGATTAGGAAATGAAAGCTTTCTTTCATCGGCTTATGATGAACCTCTCGGTATGGAAGGTGGGGGAGTTTATACTGATTATTTAGCTACGTATGAGTGTTTTGTGCCATGGGGAGATAATGTTGAAGCAGCAAGAAAAAATATTGCATCTCAAGCACGAGATGTTTCTTATACGAGAGTGGTAGATGGAGATACGAGTATAACAGCTTTCATACCAGTTAATAGAAAATTTACAAATAATTTTGAGATTGATGTTGCATATGATATAAGTGGTTTGATAGGCTTCCCGAATGATTTCTTTTTAGGTGGGTATGCTGCTATAAATAATGTCACTACTGCTTTTTCTCCTTTAGCAATAAGTGAAAAAGGTAATAGTACCCAATTGTGGTCTATTTACTTAAGGTTTGAACCAGCTATAGCATTAACAAAACAATTTTATCTTCTCGGTATATTAGGTTTTGAAAACTGGCGTTCTGATAAGGCTCTAATGAATATTCGTTATGATAGTTTCAAAAATGAATACTTAGGTGAAGATGTTCAGCCAATTTTGGCGGTAGGTTCTGGTACAAGAAGAATAGCCCTTTATAAAGTTCCAATTGATTATCGTGACATGGCTATTGGACTTGGTTTTGACTGGGAGATCTTGAATAGAGTAGGTATTCATGGAAGATTTAAGTATATGACACATCAAGACGTATATATGTCGTATAATAATTGGTCAACTCCAGTTGTTTCCATGGAAATAAAGACTTGGTTTTAAGATACAAGTAATAGAAAAATGGTCACTTTGTTAAATAAAAACTATTAATGATATAACGAAAGGAACTCTCATGATAGTGAGAACCTCTATTTTTACAGTATTAGTTTTTACGGCCTCACTCTTAGCTTCAACAAAAGAGAGTGAGAAGATGGGTTATGTTCAGAGTAAGTTAAGCTCTATCCTCGACAAAGCTGGGATAGAGTTTAATGGATCTTTTCGGTCCCAGTATATGCAATCGGATTTAGATGCTGGAGCATCTGGTGATAGTGCCATTGATTGGGGTAAGAAGAGCAGTGAAACTAATCAGTGGACTTCTGTTGACTTTGACATTGTGGCAAGACCAAACGATGCATTAAATGCGAGATGCATGTTCAGAATGCATCAAAACTGGGAGAATTTTTTCTCTGATGTAGCAAATCCAATTTTCTTAAGATGGCTAAGTGTTAATGGGAATATAAAGGATATGATCCGTTTTGATGTTGGTAGTTATAGACAGCATTATAGCCCTCTTACCTTATGGTCACCAGACATAGAGATTCCTTATGAACCAGACATTTTTACTTTTAAGAGAATGGAAGCCATAAAAGAGGTTTTTCTCGGTAATAATGATAGGATTTTACAAGGAGTAAACTTTAACTTTGATGCAGAGATTGTGCCAATTTTTAATGAATTTCATTTTAATACTCAATTGTCAAGATTGCGATTGGGAGAGACAAGAATTATGAGTGGAAGCGCAGTTGCTGCTTATTTTGAAACTGCACCTATGGATAGATATTTTGTCTCGGTTAATTCAGATATGATAGCTCTGAAGGGACTCGGGTTTGGTTTTACCCTTTTTGATGTCTTTGATTTGCCACAAACTTATGATGGTAGCTTAGTCGAAGGGAAAGTACGTGCAAGTCAGACAATTGTAGGAGCAGTGAGATTTAATCCTACAAGTAAAATATTCTTAGAGAATGAGAATATATTAGTAGGAGTTAATGTTGAGGCTGCAGTTTCGATGGATAGAGATTCTGCATGGTATGAAGTGAGTGGAACAGATACTACTGTTAAGACACAAAATATAAATGGGATGGCTTTAGATGCATCGCTAAATGGAATGTTTAATTTCGGCGCTGGTAGTGTTTCTGTAAATCTCGGATTTATGAATAATGATGCTAAATATACAAATGAGATGGCACAGAGTCCTTCTTTCTTAGGTCAGAGAATATTGAATATTGAGAATGATTATGAGCATAATGCTCGTTTGTATACTACTTTTGATGCTCTTTATAATTATGTCTTTAAGTTTACCCCATCCCAAAATAATAATTGGACAAAAGAGCCGAGACGAAAACTTGCTTATTTAAACTCAATTCTTGATAAGGGAGATTTAGATTCTATTGATAATATTAATGTAAGATTTGATCCTGCTTTACAGACAGTATTACCTTATGGACCAGCTACACCTAACAGGACTGGACCAAAAGGAGAGG
>JAOAEO010000010.1 GCA_026416735.1 Thermodesulfovibrionales bacterium | reverse complement strand
GGATAAGACGGAGGTACACTATCTACATCTAAATCCATCGTAACTTTGAGGACACTTTTTGTAGTGAAATAGACAGTCTTTCTGTCCCTTACTTGCCCTATTCCAACATAAACTTGGGCAAGTATTGTAGCAAAGCCTGGATCATTAGAAAGTAAATAGACTGTTGCTATTCCCGATGAATCGGTGTTTATCGGCGAATTAACAATAGGACTTCCGGGATTGCAGGCATGGCGAAGTTCACCTAAAGGATGTGAGAGGTTTGTGAAAGTAACTGGCACTGCCTTAACTGGAGCACCATTACCATCGAGTACTTTAGCACTTAAAGTTATGCAACCATGGGTTTGAGCTATAAAAGATGAAGGAACAAGCTGAACGATTGAGGGAATGCCAGAATCTGTTCCAGGTATATTAGGCAAAGAGCCTCCCCCTCCACTTCCACAACTTGCGATGATCACTAAAGCTAATAGTAATGTCGAAAACTTAAGAATTCTATTTCTCCATTCTAAAAATATTTTCACTTTTGACCTCCTCAATTTATAAGGTCGCAATTGTTGTAAGAACCCATTGAAAAGTCATGTCTTAGTTTGAAAGAAAAGGATTTATCGTAACTGTCCTTTCCATAAAAAGTATATTCCGCTGTATAGTTATTCAAGAAACCTGGATTAGATGTATACATTCCACTATTTAACATCTCGACATAGCGCATTTTTCTTATAAGATCAACAAACACAACATTTGATGCTGAATACCAATTACCTTTGCCAGGAGGAACACCTATGGGTATAAAGACAAATCTTCTATCGGATTCTATAGGTGGTGCTCCTAAGGAGTCTGTTGATCTGAAGTAATCAATTCTATATTCTGTAATGTAGAGAGTGCTAGGCTTAAAAGGATTGGCAGGATTGAGAAGTTTAGTATTAACCACAAGAACTGCGCTATGTTCAGCCATAGGTTCTGGAACTACCTTTGTTGGATCGGGATCACAGTCTGCTTGTTGTATTACATCAACGGCATTTGTAAAGTTGCCATCAAGGGAGATGGTGCTCGTTGGATCGCCATTGGAGATACTCCATTCAGCAAATAAGTAATAGGGACGCAGATGAGCTTCTATGATCACACCCGTTTCATCTGAACCTGAAAAGCCAGGGGCACCTACTCCTCCCCCACCACAGGAGATTAAACTGAGAGCTGCTATCACTATAAAAAGGCAGAAAATAATTCTATTTATCATCTATTATCCTCCTAAAGAATATTAAATCCTGCTATTTCAAAACTATCTTAGGTGTAAGAAAAATCATAAACTCTTTGGTATCATTTTCCTTAACAGTCTTTTTAAAGAGTTCACCAAAAAAAGGTATACTGGCCACGAAGGGGACTCTCTCTTCATTGTCTCTCTCGTCCCTTTTATAAACTCCACCTATAACCATAGTTTCACCATTTTCGAGTAACAAATTTGTCCTGCTCTCCAGCTTAGATGTCCTTGGAGCTAAAGTTCCACCACCAATGTTAACGAATTCAATGAGATCTTCTTTATTAACGAGTACGTCCAATAATATATTGTTGTCATCAGTTATTTGAGGTGTGACCTCTATGGTTATTGCGACATCTTTAAACTTTGTAGTAATCTCTGCGATTCCTCCACTGGTTGTCCTTTCACCATAAGGGATGCTTTCACCCTGAACAATCTTTGCTTTTTGATTATCACCTGTAATTATTTTTGGTTTGGATATAATTCTACCTTTACCAACATTCTCTATAGCTGACAACCTAAGATCTAGTCCAAGGGTTTGTTTTCTATTTAGATAACCGAAAGTTATAGCACTTGTAGGTTCTAAAGCAGTGCCTGTTGCAGCAGGTAGGTTAATAAGCCCAGGAGATCCAAGTCCTCCTGCTATCGGAGGAGATACAGATCCGACGATTGCGCTTTCCCAATTAAAGGGTCTTGCCTTAAGTCCCCACTCAATCCCAAGCCCTCTGGAGTACTTGCTATTAATCTCCACTATTCTTGCTTCAATTAAAACTTGTTTTGTTGGTTTATCAATACTTTTTATAATCTTTTCGATCTCCTCTAATACTGATGGTATATCTTTCACAGTCACGGTTCTTGTCCTAGGGTCGACGCTGATACTTCCTACGTCTTTTGTCAATATTTTAGATTTTTCAATTGAATCTTTGATTTTTTCAACATTAGCATAGTTAACAGTGAACACCTTAATATGGAGATTTTCTGCTCTTTTTTGAACTTCCTTTAGTTCAGCTAATAATTTGGTTTCTTCCTGTAAAATCTTAATGGGCACTACCCTTATAACATTTCCATCGGCTATCTGGATCAAATTGTGAGATTTTAGGATGACTTCTAAGGCTTGCTCCCAAGGCACGTTCATTAGTTTCATTGAAATTTTACCTCTTACTTCTGGATGAATAATGATATTCTTTTCACCTACTTCTGCAAGAAGCCTTAAAATGGCCACTACATCGGCGTCTTGAAAATCGAGTGATATAAATTTAGAAGGTTCTAAAGAAGGTTGTTGAGTCATTAAGATAGATGGCTGACTATCCTTTTCAGCTGGAATGACTGTTTCTTTTTTAATGTCATCCTCTTTTCTCACTGTTTTTTCTTTAAAGGGAATATCTATAATGACTTCTTCAGCAAAAGCAAAAGCTAAGGGGTCGATCTTTCGGTCAAAATTAATTTTGATTCTTAAGCCTTCATCCTCTTCAGAGTACTGAAACTCCCTTATAGGAGGTGGTGTTTGTTTAGGTATCGATGCAGCCATCTTTATCTTTGGCAAAAATATTGTAATAGAACTTTCTGTCTCCTCTGTTAAAGGGTCAGGCATATTACCATCACCTTTAAGCGACATCTCTAAAGAATCGGAGGTTTTTACGAATCTTATTGCAACTAGTTTTGATGCACTTCTTGGCGGAGTAAATGCAAATTGCTGTTGTAATACTTGATCTGCTTTTATATTTAAAATAAGTGCTCCATCCTTTATTTGATGAACGACATCAGCTGGCTCAATAAGGAGTATCTCAAACCTTGCTATAAGAGTTGGGGATGTCAATTGAGAAGGTTTAATCTCACTAATGCCGAGACTTTTAGGGAAAATCTTTTGGGTGAACTGGCCAAGTGTCATTTCTTCCATATCGAGTACTACTGTAAAAGGATCAGAGACTTTATACAAACGATAATTGAAGGGTGCATCAGTTTTGATTTTGATAGTGTAATCCGATATTTCAATGTCTGTTATTTCACCTATTTTTACTTCCTTAGCGAGAATATTATTCGCTTCAAAGAAAACAGTATTAAAAAAAGCAAACAAAAATAATAGTTGAATAAGGACTTTGAATCTTAAGAAATGCTTACACCTTCGAATTTTGATATTATTTGTTCTATGAACATTTGTCATGCTATTCCCCCGATCGGAGTCTTAAAATTACTTCTTTTGACCTAAGGTCTCTTTTATGAGCTTGATCTTGTTTAACTACTACTGTATCTTTTGTTATCTCATGAACAATTCCACCATCTAAACCTAATCTCATTCCTTTTCTTACTGTATATGATTTTCCATCTGGCAGAGTAATAGAAGCAAAGTATTCCTTTCCAGTCCATACAATAGCTACTAAGCGAAATGTTGAAATATCGTCTTGCTCTAAAGGCGACTGACCTTTCTTCCCAACTTCTTCCTTTTTTACTATTAATGATTTGAAAGGATCTCTGCGGCCACCCGGTTTATAATCATATGCTATAACTGAGGAGAAAGTATCTTTAGTCTGTGGCTGATTTGAAGTTTCTAGTGCTTTTTGATCATCCGTGGGTTTGATTGGTTTTGTTATACTGACTATCTGAGATTCTTGAGTAGTGCACCCTGCAAACATTAAAATGGCTACAAAGACTAATGCTATCATCATTTCTTTCAATTTTTTCTTTTTAGCTTTTTCTTTTTTCCTCAATCTGCTTTTTCTCTATCTCAGGTATTATGGAATAAGTTGTTGTTATGAAATTAACTTGTAGACCTTGAGGACCCTTTGGATCTACTATTTTTATATTAATATCACTAAGATTTACTATCCTACTCAATTTTGTTAGTGAACTGAAAAATTGACCAAAATTGTGGTAACTGCCGCGCATCTCAACATCTACAGGGATCTCATACACCTCTTTGCTGGGATGAATGTTTTTAGGTTTAGGTTTCCATGTCATCACTTGGAGACCTGACTTTGTCCCAAGAATAGTAACCTGCTTTAGTAAATCTGAGACTTCTCTCTCTTCGGGGAGTTGCATCTGTAATTCAAGAAGACGTCTCTGTAGTCGCTCATTTTCAGACATTAAGGTTGGTAGTCTTTCTGAATGTCTTTTTAAAAGTGCAATCTCATCCTTCTGCCTTTGAACTTCAGCTTTTAGTTTGCTGATTTCTTCTAAGGTAGGAAATATAAAGAGAGATAGAAAAAAAGCGATGATAGCAAGAGAAGGCAGAATAATTAACAACCTTCTTTTAAAAGGTGAAAGATTTTCAACATCAAAGCCTAATTTCATTTCCATAGCTTTAGTTACCTACTTTTATTTTGAAACTCAACTTAAATTTATAAAGGGGAACTTTGTCTAACTCCTCATATTTTGACTCCTCTAAAGTAGGCTCAACTGTGATTGTGGATCTTTTGAAATTATCTATATAAGAGACTATATCTAAATTTGTAAAGGCATATCCTTCAATAGTGACGATATCACCTTTATAAACCAAAGAAGACAACCACACCCCATTAGGCAATAGCATACTAACTTCATCAAGTATTCTCACAGGGATTGCTTGATTTTTTCTGAGGGTCTCTATTAAAGTCATTTTTTGCTGTATAGCATTGTTCATACTCTCATACTTCTTGAGATCCTGAATGCTCTTTTGTAGTTGAGTCATAAATACTTGATTATGTTGGTATTGAGCGCTTAGGTCATCTTTACTGCTACTTAAGTAATAAGTAATAGCAAGCATTACCACTAAAGTTATAGCTGTGAAAGCTATAAAATTGATCAAGAACCTTTTAGCAGATGATTTAAGTAAAGGTTCCTTTTTCTTAACTTTTTTTTCAGTAAGGAGATTTATTTTTATCATTGTCTATCTTCAAACTTCAATTTCTCTCAGAGCAAGCCCAACGGCTATACTCGCTATGGGAGCAATTTCCTTAATATATTGAGGTATCAATTTTTGGGGGATTAAAACCTTTTTGAATGGGTCGATCACTTCAACAATTATATCTATTCTATGAGATAACATTGTGGCAAAATCCTTAATAAGAGAAGCGCCACCACTTAAGAAGATTTTGCTGACATCTTCGTTGTAGAAATTGCTCCTAAATACCTCCAAAGAACGGTATATCTCAGCATATATTTCATCTGATGCTTTGAGCATCACAGATTTAGCCTCTTCCATATTAAAGCCTTCGATTGGGTGACCCCTTTTTAATCTTTCGGCATCTTCTCTGGTGAGATTAAAAGTCCTTTCGAGGGCTTCTGTGTGATAATTGCTACCTGTAGGAATCTCACGCCAAAATATTGGTAATCCCCTTTGTATTACACATAGAGACGTGATATTTGCTCCCACATCTACTAAAGCAACATTTCGTTCTTCAGGGACACCATAATTAAATTCGAACATGTTACTTAAAGCAAAGAGATTAATATCGACAATAACGACCTCTAATCCAACATTCTGTACAACCTCCACATAATCCTGTAACAAATCCTTTTTTACAGCAACTAGCAATACTTCCATCTCATTGTCTGAATGAGGAACCTTACCAATGATATGGAAATCTAATGCCAAAGCATCTAAATCTAAAGGAATGTGTTGCTGAGCCTCATATTTTATGGATAGACGTAATTCATCCTCTGTCATTAGAGGTACTGTAATTCTTTTTATGAATAAAGAATGTTGACCAGAGAGCCCTATTACAGCCTTATTTTTAATGAAATTAGCTTTTCTGAAAAACTCGTGAAGGTAGTCAGTAAGACTTTTTTTGTCAACAATAACTCCATTTTCAATCAAGCCACTCTTTATGGGTTGGATGTCAAATTTTAGCAATTCACGCCCTTTACCTACTGACTTTAATTGAACGCCCTTGATATGGCTTGATCCTATATCAAGTCCTATAGTAGGAGTTTTCTTAGTAAACATGCTATAGATTTTATAGCATGTAAATTTTTGTTTGTCAAGAAATTTTTGTATTCATTTCTTTTTTGTATTAGAATTTTCTATCTTTCCCTCTTCCATTCTTTATTATTACTAAATCTTTTACCCTATTTCTTCGCCTTTTTCAATATAAACACCAGTTAAACGACTAAAAAACTGTTTGACCTTTGAAATCACTATATAAATCTCGAATTTTAGATAAGGACTTGTCCATAGATAAGAGATAAACGCCCCATCTTTCATCTTTTGCTCTTAAAATCTTGATTTGTAGTTTTTAAAGAAAAATCATTCAGAAAATTTATTATAAAGTAGAAAGCCCACAACCATGACTATAAGAATTTTTGAGACAGTTAGTAACCACTCTAGAACTCCTATTAAAAAATTCAGTGATCTTAAATAGCTGTTCTCAAGTTGTCTTTTATAACCGATAGATGATATATTAAACTTTAATAAAATTATCTTAGCCGTAAAATATTAGAAAACTACAATAAAAACTAATTTTGGGGAGGAAGATGAATCTTTTAGCTGCCTATATTATTACTTTTATTGCAAGTTTTTGCATCCTCGTTATAGAAATTGTAGCGGGGAGGATACTTGCTCCTTTCGTAGGTGTTTCTCTCTATACTTGGACTAGTATTATAGGTATTGTACTTGCTGGTATAAGTATAGGTGCATATATCGGTGGAAAACTTGCCCATAGAGTACCAGAAACTAAGACCTTAGCAACACTTTTGATCATTAGTGGTATGACCACACTCCTTATACCTCCAATAACAAACGTAATTGCCGCTATCCAATTTCCTGTCTCTTTAATGCTTAGAATCTTTATTGTTACCACTATTATCTTTCTCATCCCCAGTTGTATACTCGGGATGATATCTCCAGTGGTGGTAAAATTAGCCATAAAAAACCTCGAGAAGGTAGGGAATGTTGTTGGTAAGATTTATGCCTTCTCAACATTGGGATCAATCATAGGGACCTTTGCTGCTGGTTTCTTTTTCATCTCCTTTATGGGAGCAAGGAATGTCATTCTTCTAATGGGAGTAATATTAATATTGACTGGGTTCTTCGTTGGTATCTTCTATAGGACTAAAAAGATTAGCATTGCTTATTTTATAATTCCACCTTTTTTACTCTTTGGCATCTACGATCTTGCGGTGAGAGTTCCTATTACAAAAGATACTTACCACTATACCGAAAGTGATTACTACACAATAAAAGTAAAAAGGACTGTCTCCTCCGATGGCAAAACACCCTTAGAAGCACTCATTTTAGATAATCTTACACATTCCTATGTATGTCTTGAAAATCCATTACACATCGAGTATAAATATGAAAGGATCTACGCAGATGTCTTAAAATGGAAATTTAAGAAAGAAGACCATTTCAAAACTCTAACGATAGGAGGAGGTGGTTATACATTCCCAAGATATATGGAAGTGTACTATCCCAATTCTTTGATTGATGTTGTAGAGATTGACCCTGAGGTTACAAAAGTTACTTATAAATTCCTTGGGTTACCTAAGGATACTCGAATAAGATCTTTCAATACTGACGGCAGATGGTATGTGATGCACTGTAAAGAAAAATATGATGTCATCTTCTTGGATGCCTATAATGACCTGAGTGTACCTTATCATTTAACAACTAAAGAGTTCGCCGAACAGCTTAAGAATCTTCTTACTCCTAATGGAATTATTTTAACGAACATAATAGATAACTTTAAAACAGGGTCTTTCCTACCATCATATTTAAAAACTCTAAGGGCAGTCTATGGAGATAAAAATGTCCATCTTCTTTCTGTAAGCCACGATTTCGAAAATATTGGCATCAGCACCTTTATAGTTCTTGCAAGTAATAGCAATATCGACATAAAAGCCTTTGATGACTTTGTAAAAAATCATTTAGGTAGTGCTGCTACGGCAGCAATTGTGCCAGAAAGTATGATTTCAGACTTCATAAGTAGAAGAAAGGCAATTCTCCTTACTGATGATTATGCTCCCGTAGATAATCTCATTGCTCAGGTCTTTGAAGAAAGGTTTGGTTACAGTAGAAAAAACCACTAAAGCTCAAAAATATATCTAACTATTTGTCTTCTGAACAAATCGAAATCCAGTTATGGCATTTTTCACATCCCTCGTATTTGTAGTGCTTGCTGAGATAGGAGATAGAACTCAATTACTTGCCATATGTTTTGCAGCAAGATATCCATGGCAGACAGTAATGTGGGGAGTACTATGGGCAACTGCCGTTAATCATCTTGCTGCAGTTGCATTAGGAAACTATTTAACCACAGTCTTCCCAATAAACTATATAAAGATAGGTGCAGCCATTAGCTTCATTATCTTCGCCTTATGGACCCTAAAGGGTGATAAATTGGTCTGCGAAGATCATGGGCAGAAATTTTCACCCTTTTGGACAGTCTTCATCGCCTTTTTCATTGCTGAGATGGGAGATAAAACACAGCTTGCAACTATAGCTTTGGCTGCAGATTATAATGTTTTTCTTCCTGTATGGGTTGGAACAACTCTGGGTATGGTTATTGCGAATGCCTTAGGCATCTTCGTAGGTGCCTTAATGGGTAAAAAGATACCTGAAAGGACAATAAAGTGGATAGCCGCCCTAATTTTTATGACCTTCGGGTTTATGGGGTTATATGAATCTCTGCCAAGTGAATATCTAAAATTGCCTTATATCTTGGCAACTCTTATAATTATAGGCTGTAGTATTTACTTAATCACTTGCAAATGGACGATTCGTTGATGAATTTTAATATAAAGAACATTTCACAACAAATAAAATATAATTGTGATATATCGGATGCAAAATATTGGGGTTATTTTTCCCTCTGTGGATTACTTCTACGATTAAGGGAGCTCTATAGATCTGAAAACAACTTACCTCCATGGACAAAGATAGATCAGCAGAAGATAGGAGATTGGATCACAGCAAAGGAAATATTATGGGCAGAGATCGAAGACAAAAGCTTCATAAACATAGAGATTAACGGTTTTAGTATTAATCCCTTCGAAGTAGTAACTATTAATTCCCTATTGACCAAAAATAATCTTATCTATGGTGCGGGATATGGCCTATATAAAAAACCTGTCTTCTTTTTGGGTGAGCTTTATTCTCACTCACAAAGGGGGGAGTACGATATCTATTATATAAAAAAGGAGTTTGTAAGAGATTTATTTACATCCTCTGGGATGTTATTAGGAAAACAAATCTTCATTAGACTTGAACAATTACTATCTATTTTGTGGGAGATGTTCTTAGAGTCAAAGTGTAAGTACAACGACTATCTCGGGAATGTCTTTTCAAAGGTTGGAATAAATACCGAGGATCACATCACTGAGGATTTTGCAACTAAACTCGATAACCTTGCTTTATTTTACTCAGAGATAATCGTAAATCATGAATTGGCTGAAGCTGAGGAAACTAATGAGGAATGGAGAAAAATTATTCTCCACATTGAAGATAGAAAATTAGAGCTCATACTTAGAAATATAAAGGATGTGGTTGCTGATACCTCAGAAATAGGACCTCTAAGAAAAATAATAGAGAAGAAAGATATTGCAAGCCTTTATTTCTATATCTCATACACAGAGATGTTTAACAAATCCATTCACCCAGAACTCAGTAAAGCTTTTATAATCTTTAAAAAAACCAAAGATTGGGATGCCCTCGATGCTATAAGAAGAAAACTTTATGTAAAAGGAATTTCTACACTGAGGAGAATATTAAGTGCTGCTGAAAAAGGTATCACCACTGAGGAATTTTTAAGTATTATAAAGGGTAGATCTAATCTACTTTAATAAATTAATAACAGTCCTCAACGATATACGGCAGAAATTGAAAGAACTATGTTTTTTCAGTCTTTTTCCCTTCTATACTATTAACTGGTTCTTCCTTAATTGATAAATCTCTTGCGAATTCTATACACTTCTGACCTGCCTTCAAAGAAAACCTCTTTTGGCAATTTTCACGATATGCACAGATTATACATATATCCTTCTTTTCATTCACTTTTCCCCTCCGGAAAACTCAAAAACCCTTTGTCCTAAAATAACTATAAAAGACTGTTTGAATATTATTTATGATGCTGTCCTTCGAATTTATTATAAATATTTTTGGTTGTTCCTTCAAATCTATGTTGAGTTCAAAGATTTCTTTTTCGATTCTGTTACAGATAAAATCAGATCCCAATTTTACTCTCGTCTCTTCCTCGAACATGGGTACTATTTTATCTTTCATTCGTAGCTCTGTATCGACAAAAAAAATAGCAAGTTCAGGCATAAAGTCCCACACCCGGTCGAGAAACGCTGCGACTTCACTATTATATATCTGCTTTGGTGGGGATGACTTAATTTCCATATAAAGAATCGACCCATTAAATTTTGATATAAGGTCATAGTCTCCACCAACTAATCTCTTCTCAAGCTTTACACCCCTTATGGTCTCCATAACAAACTCTCTCTTAAGAATTTCTGCAATGAACCATTCAAGGGTTTCACCGAAGCTACGAATTGGATATCTCAAAACTCTGTATAGACTACCTTCTGGTTTAATCAATTCAACTTCTTTTAAAAAAGATAAATACTCGGCAGTTACCTCCTTTGTAGCGTATCTCGTCACCTGTTGAAGAGAAAAAAGAGGTTGATTCTTTATGACATCTCTTAAGAAGAGTCGGAAGGAATATTTTTTCATCATTTCATAAAAGTCCTCTATAAATTTTTCTTGAGGGATGAATAAATCATCCTCCGGATCCTTTTTATAAATCCTGAATCCTCTGCGCTTTATCATCACCTGAAGGGGCGGGGTAAGTTCATTTAAGATCTTCTTTAACCTCTTAATCTCTAATTTCAAAGATTCTAAATCGGCGCTCATTCTCTAAAGATTTTTGCCTTTTAGCAAAATTAAGCTTATTAATTAATTATACAATTACCCTTTCAAACAACTACATATCTTTAAGGTAATATCAGAAAGTTATTTGATAGCTCGATAAATCCTGCTCAGATGAAGCTTACTCTTATTTGATAAAGGGAAAGCAAATGTAATAAAAATAGAATATCTCAAGAAGATGATTATTCTCAAATCAAAGAGACAACTATAAAAGATTATTTTAAAGAAGATTCTTTCTTGATAGGGATCCCATATTTTCTAATTTTATAACCCAGTTGTCTTTCTGTGAGACCTAAAAAATCGGCTGTTTTTCGAATATTAAAAGCAAACCTTGGAAGAGCCTCTTTAATCCTTGCCTTTTCGAGTTCCTTTACCTCCTTTGGCAGACCGAGATCTATAGAGAACTTTTGTTTTACTTCATAACTGCCTCTAATGTACTCTGGTAAATCAGAAGGTTTTATTATACTTTTTTCTGAAATTACAACCAACCTCTCGATGGTATTTGATACCTCCCTCACATTACCAGGCCAACTATAAGAGAGTAAAACTTTCATAGCTTCGTTACTTATAGAGACAGATTTTCTGTAGGTATCACAAAAGGTTTTAAGATAATAATCGATCAATAATTGGATATCTTCCTTTCTCTCCCTTAAGGGGGGTATATAAAGGGGTATAACATTCAATCGCCAAAAGAGGTCTTCTCTAAAATTGCCTCTTTTCACCTCTTCAGAGAGGTCTTTATTGGTGGCAGAGATGATCCTCACATCAATTTTAAAGCCCATTGAAGACCCCAAAGGCTCCACCATCCTTTCTTGCAAAACCCTCAAAAGTTTTGGTTGTAAAGAGAGAGGGAGCTCTCCCACTTCATCAAGAAATAGAGTGCCTCCATCAGCCTGTGCAAATTTACCCATTCTTTTAATTGCACCAGTATAGGCTCCTCTTTCGACACCGAAAAGTTCTGCCTCCAGAAGATTCTCAGGTATTGCTGCACAATTTATGGCGACAAAAGGTTTTTTTAGTCTTTTACTCTGAAAATGGATAGTCTTTGCTATTAGTTCTTTTCCAGTCCCAGACTCTCCAAAAATCAAGACCGTCGCATCCGTCCCAGCAACCTTCATTATAGTTTTTAGAACCCCCTGGAAAGGGGGAGAATTTCCTATAAGGTTTGGGAAATTATATTTATCTTTTAATTGAATTTTTAACTGTATATTTTCATTCTCCATAGTTGTATAATGCTGCCATAACTTTATAAACTGCCCTATGAGAGAAGCAGTAATGGAGAGAACTCTCAAATCGTCATCGACACTCCCCCACCTCTCTGAATAAATCCTGTCAGCCGAAATAACCCCGAGTATCTCCTCATCAATTTTTATAGGTACACATAAGAAAGATATCCCCTTTTTATCGATCCTACTGCCTGTTTTGTTAAGGAACTGGGGTTCCTTCTGTATATCAGGAATGAACATAGGTGCCCCTGTCTCTACTACTTTGCCCACTATCCCTTCACCAACTAAATACACTCCTCTCTGGATCTCCTCTTTTTTTAGACCATAAGCTGTAATAATTCTTATTTCTCCATTATCTCTATCATAGAGGAAGACACTGCCTCTCCTCATATCGAGACATTTAGATAAAACCTCTAAAGCACAATAGAGATTAGTTTCCAAATTGAAAGAGGAAGTAAGTACTTTGCTTAGTTCAAATAAAGCAGTTAATTCTCTATTTTCTCTCTTAGACATGGCAAGCGGTTACCGTTATAACTTATTATAACACTATGAAAGCTAAAGAAAAAACCATAGCCCTATAAAAAATAGAAGACTTGGGTTTGACCCAAGTCTTCTTGAAAACTAAAGAAAAAAAAGTTAAAGTGCTTGTTCTCCCCTTTCACCGGTTCTAATTCTAATAGTTTCATCTACAGGAGTTATAAAGATCTTACCATCCCCAATAGTACCAGTATAAGCCTTTTCTTTTATAGTCTCTACAGCTTTGTCAACAAAATAGTCAGAGAGTACTACTTCAATCTTTATCTTTGGTATGAAGAAGATCTCTAATTCCGAGCCTCTATATATCTCTACATGACCCTTTTGCCTACCAAACCCTCTTACTTCTGTTATTGTCATCCCTTGAATACCCAATAGGACTAAACCTTCTTTGACTTCCTCAAGCTTAAAGGGTTTAATTATAGCTTCTATTTTTTTCATAGACCTCTCCTTTTATAAGTTGTAAGCCTTCTCATTGTGCTCAATAGAGTCAAGCCCCACAATTTCCTGATCTTCGGTAATCCTTATTTTTACGAAAACCTTTATCAATAGAAAAATTAGAGCAGTCATAATAGCAGTATAAAGAATGGTCACAACAACCGCTATAATTTGGGTTATCAACTGTCCGGCGTTGCCGTAAAGTAAGCCTCTCCCTGCTTCATTAACTGAAGGATCAGCAAAAACTCCTGTCAAAAAAGCACCAAGAATACCAGCTATTCCATGAATACCGAAGACATCTAAAGCATCATCATATCCTAACTTAGGTTTTATTGTGGTGACACTAAAATAACAAACAATCCCTGCTACCAAACCGATAAATATCGATCCTACCACGTTTACATAACCAGCTGCCGGAGTGATAGCTACAAGACCTGCTATCATTCCAGAGGCAATACCGAGCATAGTAGGTTTTTTTGCAACAGCCCATTCTGTAAACATCCAACTCAAAGCTGCAAGGGCAGTAGCAGTATTTGTATTGATGAATGCTTGTGCTGCAAGACCATTTGATGCAACTGCACTACCCGCATTAAATCCAAACCACCCAAACCATAAAAGGGCTGCACCTATAGCAACGAGAGTAAGATTGTTTGGAAGTAGTAACATGCTTTTCCTTTTGCCGAGAATCAGTACTCCCACCAATGCTGCAATACCAGCATTAATATGTACAACCGTTCCACCTGCAAAATCCAAAGCTCCCATTTTTGCAAGAAAACCACCACCCCAAACCCAATGAGCAACAGGCACATATACAAGACTCATCCATAGAATAGAAAAAAGCACCCAAGCAGGGAATCTCATCCTCTCTATATAGGCTCCACTTATTAATGCCACTGTGATAGCTGCAAAGGTCAATTGGAATATTGAAAACAGAATTTCTGGTATCGTCCCCTGCAAAGAATCTACTTTTATTCCGTTTAAAAAAGCCTTATCGAGACGCCCGATCACACCATAGATATCATCTGAAAAGGTAAGACTATAACCATAGGCTATCCAAAGGAAACTAACTATGCAATAGCTAATAAAAGACATAGCGATGGTATTTAGCACATCCTTCCTCTTGGCTAAACCACCGTAAAATAGTGCTAAACCAGGTATTGTCATCAACATTACTAATGCAGTAGCAACGATCATCCAAGCGGTGTCACCGCTATCCAACTTATTTTGTGGCTGATCTTCTGCTAAAAGAGGAGAAGACAAACAAAGCATAATAGAAAGAACAATCACAATATTAATAAACACTCTCATTTAATTCACCTCACTTAAAAACTAAAATTTAGATTAATTCCCGATACAAAGGTGTTGTCTAAATGACCATTTGGATTGTAGGGGTTGCCGTTAATTATTCTCTTTGCTTTGCCTGAAAGGGGAAACCAGTATTGAACTACAGGAAGAAGAGTTAAATTCTTCGCTATAGGTATGGTTAATCCCATTTGAACTTTTCCATCATGAAAGGCATTATACTTTTTGCCGACATATTCCTTTGAGTTGCCATCATAGGTCCTCCAATAGGAATCTTCTCCTTTGAAATAACCGAATGATGCCCCAAAATCAAAAGTTATCTCCTTTAAAATTTCAATTGAATGAGAGAAGGATAGATTAATATAAGTCCCTGGGTAAGAGGAGATGTCACGATAAACTGTGAGAGTTGGTTTTGTAACGATATCATACCCAATGCCCAAGAAGAGCTCTTCCGTCTCAGCAGCATATTTAGTTCCGTAATAGATATAACCACCAGTTAAAGAGAGTTTATCAATTATAAGGGTGTAACTCAATGTTAAATCTGATTCATTGAAGCTTTTACTCCCTGGTCTATCTGGAATAAAACTCTGAGTTGCCCTTTCATAAGTATCGATATTCCCCCAATAACTGATTGAAAAACCTTTGTAAGAAACACTTACAGATGGCTGAATCACTATGCTACCAGAACTTAGTTCATAACCTCTAAAGACATATCTGTTAAAAAGACCTACAGATACATTTCCAGAGGTCTTTTCCATCTCCTTTGACTCTTCAGCAAATGCTACAGAAAAAGTGAGTAAAATAATCGTTGCTACAATTAAATAAAAATACCTTAGATACCTCATAAACCTCCTCCCCATGATTGATTTTTTGTGTAATATTTACTAAATCCATGCCGGAATAGAAGATATTGATTTTAAATGATTTTTTTAAAAAGGGAAGGCTACTTTTTTGTGGTTTTCTACAATTTTGTTAGGTTGACTCGGGTTAATCTATAGATCTTTATCAATCTCTTTTTCTTGAACCTAAAAACTAACTAAGCTTATATTTTGAGATTTTTAATTTGTAGGAATGATTAAAAATTTTTTATTTGTTATTATATAGAATGTAAATAGCTCTATAGGAGAGAAAAAATGCTTAAAATAGAAGATTTTAAAGGTAGAACACCCGCATGGTGTCCAGGGTGTGGCAACTACAGTATTTTAAAAGCCTTTAAAGAGACTATGGTTGAGCTCAATATCGAGCCTCACCAATTCACCATAGTGTCCGGTATTGGGCAAGCGGGTAAATTCCCCCACTATTTAAAGTGTAATACTTTCAATGGCTTACATGGTAGAACCTTGCCTGTCGCTACGGGTATTAAGCTTACTAATCATAGAATGCTTGTAATCGCAATAGCTGGAGACGGTGACTGCTATGGAGAAGGAGGCAATCACCTCATCCATGCCATTAGAAGGAATATTAATGTTAAACTTTTCGTTCATAATAATCAAATATATGGTCTCACAAAGGGGCAGGCTTCACCTACTACTTTAGAAGGTACAATTACTAAAACTCAACCTTTTGGGGTAATTTCAGAGCCGCTGAATCCTCTTACCTTAGCAATCGCTCTCGATTGTAGCTTTGTAGCGAGGGGGTTTTCAGGAGATATTGACCATCTGAAAACCTTAATGAAGGAAGCTATTCAACACAAAGGTTTTTGTCTCCTTGATATTCTACAACCTTGTGTTACCTTCAATAAGGTAAATACTTACGAATGGTATAAAAAGAGGGTCTACTATATTGAATCTCACTACAACTGTGAAGACAAAAATGGAGCTTTTAAAAAAGCATCCGAGTGGGGGGATAGAATTCCTATTGGCATATTTTATCGGAACAGTCGCCAAACCTTTGAAGAAAGAATACCTATAATTAGAGAGATACCCCTCGTTAATCAACCCTTCGATATCTCGAAGATCTCTCTAACCCTAAAAGAATTCTTTTAGATATCATAGTTTCTAAAAAATCTTATGAAAATCTTTAACGAATTGACAGAAAAAGTTTTTTTTGCTATTCTCTTAAAGCTATGAAGAAACTACTCCTCTTTTTCTTCCTGTCTATATTTTTATTTAACCCTCCCAAAATTTTAGCTTCCTTCGATGCTAAGGGTCTTCAACCACTACCACCCTATGGTGTTTTCTCAACTTTAAGTGCAGAAACCCTTAAACAGAATGAAATAGGTTTTGGCTTCGGTATAGAAAAATCTTCAGAACCCAACTTTAACCGAGTTTATTTACAAACGGCTTATGCTTTGCATGATAAATTTGAAATTAACCTTACTATACCATATGTTTTCAATCTAACCAATGGGGCATCTGGTTTTGAAGATTTCTCTTTAGGGATAAAACACCGCTTAGTCAACGAAAGCAAGTATAGTCCAGCAGTTGCTTACCTTTTGATTATTTCAGTCAACACTGGTAAGCAGAATCTCTCTACCGAGGGTGGCTTTGGTGGAGGTCTTTTATTGACAAAAAAGGTTGGACCTTTCAAAGGGCATTTAAATCTCCTCTATACCAAACCCGAGAGATCAGGACTTAAAGACCAATATCTATTTAATATTGGTAGTGAATTAGCCATAACTCATAAATCTCAGATACTTGCTGAAATAATAAGCAGAAAAAACTATTTCAAAAACAAGCTCGATTTACTCGAATGGCGATTAGGATATAGAGTAAAAACAGGGGAGGATGTCTATACAAATATAGGAGCGGGTTTTGATATCAAAAATAGAACACCCGATTATAGACTGTTATTTTTAATTAGCTTTATTTTCCCTAAACAAAAGGCAAAAAGCCCCTGATTTTCCCTTCCACAGAAACATTATTAACATTCTCAGAAAAAATCTTTTCTGTATTCCTAATTTAAACCTAAATTTAAATCCCAAAAGTTATTTAGAAAGCTTAGTTATGGATCCAACATTTCCTAATGTAAAACCAACATTTTCAACGTTTTACAATTGAAAATATCTCCTTCTCTACTTTTAAAGGGGTTCGATATATATAAGCAGTGGGCTTAAGACATTAAGGATAAATAAAAGATGATATCTTCAGATTGTAAAGACAGCTGAAGTTTCAATGTATGGGGTGGTAAAGCTGAAAGAAAAATTTTGATGGTTAGAATTCACTCGTTGAAATCCTTCTACTTGAGTTGTCTCTTTCCAAATCCTCTTTAAAAAGAAGTTTGGCATATTCAAGCTGAGCTTCCATTACTTCTTTGGCTAAGTCAGTACTTATCTTTTGTATGGCAAATCCAGCGTGTATGAGGACATAATCACCCTCCTTTACTTCTTCTGGTAACAGTATTAAACTTACCTCTCTTCTTGCTCCATATACATCGACTATGGCAAGAAGATCTTTTTTCAATATAATCTTTGATGGGATCGCGATACACATCTAACACCCCACTTCTGGAGTTGGTGTATGACTTGATCAATTATTAAATCGATTTTATCCATAATTAGACGACTTAGTTCTATTCCAAAATCTATTGAGTGAGGTTGGATACCGATAAGTTTTATCTCATCGTGTTTTGCCTTTAGGAGTCTACAAGCAGTTAGTATGTCAGTCAATCCTATGTGGTGAACAGAAAACTTATTACTGATTAATAGGGGGATTTCACCAATATCGAAAACCTTGATAGTCCCTGGTTTTTCATTTAAGTTTACAGCATCAATAATTAATATCTTTGAGTATTTCTCGAAGTAAGGCAAGAGGTCTAACCCAAGGGTTCCGCCATCGATAAGATCTATTGAGGGAGAAAAGATGTATTCTTCCTTAATCTTATTGATGGCATGAACCCCTACACCTTCGTCTTTTAGTAAAAGGTTACCTATTCCTATTATTGCAATAGACAAAGCAGTTATTCTATATGGTGAATCTTATAACCTGTAAAAATTGAGCTTATGAGTCCATTACCTTCGATATTATCATTTACCCATACTATATATACATGAACGATGAGAAATGCTGTGAGAAACCACATTACAATGTGGAGAATTAGTCTTATAGTACCATCGGAGATAATACTGAATACCCAACCTCCAGCTAAATACCATAAGAAACCTGTATGGCTTTCTGAATATAGAGCATAGCCTGTTAAGATGGCAAGAAAGATCATGAAATAGGTGAAGGCATATGAAATAGTTGCCAAAGCATTGTGCCCAATAGGGTGATGGACTTCCTTTTTTATAAATAATGAATTAACTTTCGTAGCTAAAAATTGCATAAAAACCTAATAATCAAAGTTCAATAATAAGATATAACTGAAAAATCTTCATTATTCTAAATATTAGGACATTACATCGTTTGTCTGTCAAAGATGAAATGTGCTTTCCTACTGTGAAGTTCAATTTTATATTATTTAGCTCTCATTACCACAATACCTGGCTTGTTGGCAATGTAAAGTACAAATTCCTCATCCACAACCTTTCTGATAGTTTCTTTTGAAGAGGCATGGCGCAGTAAAACTCTCTTTGCCTCTTTAATGATTATACCCACGTGGGTTACATCAAGTCCTTCTTGATTCGCATATACTCCTATATAATCGCCAGTTTTAAGCTTTTTGATTATTTCTTCAGTAATGCGCTTGGAAGGTATGTAATTTATCTCTCTGTTTAATATGGGTAACCCGTCCAAAAAGAGGTTACCATCTCTTTTTAAATTTAATCTTTTGTAAACTTTAATGGCCTTGTCTCTTCCAATTTTAGTTGTTACATCTTTGACGAAATTTGAATTGTTATAGAGCCAATCAGTAAAGAAATGATTTCTTTTAAAATAAGATACTTCGCCTTGTTGGTATCTTATCTGTCTAAGCCTTTCTATGAATTCAGCAAAGGAGCTTGCTAACCTCATTGCCTCGACATATTCTAGAAAGGTAAGGCAATCTACGGCCTCTAAATTTATGACAAAAATTTCTGATGTTTTCATATTTCCTATTAGAGTATTTTCTCTATAGGGAACTCCTAACAAAAAAGCTGATAGTAAGGCTATCCGTTTACCTTGACTCTTAAGGGCGCTCGTTTTTTTAAGTAGATTATTAATCTTATCAATACTTGTTATCCCTAACGAGATTGCTTCATCTCTCATTTTTCATTGTATTTTCTGGTATTTTTAGATAAAAAATCAGAAGTGAGATTGCCGAAGGGGTCATACCAGGTATTCTATAGGCTTGGGCAAGATCTAATGGTCTGATCTTTTTTAATTTTTCTTTGATCTCAATAGACAGACCTGGTAAATCGTAGTTGAAGTGGGGAGGTATTTTCATTTTCTCGAGTTTTTTAAGTTTTTCGATCTCTCTCTTTTGTTTTTCAATATATCCCCCATATTTGACTTCAGCTTGCACATAATTTAAAACACTAAGGGGATATTCATCAATTAGGTAGTCAATATCTGTTATGTTTAATTGTCCCCTTTTTATCTTCATCTCTAACGAGACAGTCTCATCTCCATCGGTATCTTTCGATTTAGCATCTTTAAGGAATTGTTTCAACTTTTCAGCTTGCTCCAATTCTTTTTCTATGCTTTTCATTCTCTCATCTGAAATCAGCCCTAATTTAAAAGCTTTCTCAGAAAGCCTATAGTACACATTATCCTCTCTCAAAATTAATCTGTGCTCAGCTCTGGAGGTAAAGATCCTATATGGTTCGTCAGTTCCTTTAGTGACGAGGTCATCGACCATTACACCTATATATCCTTCGCTTCTATCTATTATTAATGGTGGCCTATTAAGTACTTTGAGGGCAGCGTTTATACCAGCAATTAATCCTTGAGCTGCAGCCTCTTCATATCCTGTTGTACCGTTTATCTGCCCAGCAAAAAAGAGTCCTTCAATTTCTTTAGCTTCTAATGTTAATTTAAGTTGATGTGGTAAGATGTAATCGTATTCGATGGCATAAGCAGGCCTCAAAATAACGGCGTTTTCTAACCCTTTAGGTGAACGAATTATTTGCTCTTGAATCTCTGGAGGCATACTATTTCCGAGCCCAGAAACATAGATTTCATCAGTGTTTTTCCCTTCCGGTTCTATTATGACTTGGTGTCTTAATTTATCTTTAAATTTGACAACTTTATCTTCTAAGGAAGGGCAGTATCTGACCGGTGTTCCTTCAATCCTTCCTCCATATAGGGCAGATTTGTCGAGATTATCGAGTATTAAACTGTGGGTTAGACTATTGGTATAGGT
>JAOAEO010000109.1 GCA_026416735.1 Thermodesulfovibrionales bacterium | reverse complement strand
GGATAAGACAGTAGATACTCTTCAGAGACAGTGGACTAAGGGATGGGGAAGCATTTAAAACAAAGACCATAGAGACTATGAGGTGCTCTTCTACGAAGTAGCAGAAATAGCAGAGAAAGTAATAAAGCATAGTCGGAAGCTTTACCTCAAGATACATTTATGTAGATAAAGAGAAATCTATATCTTACAAAAAAGTAAGGCTAAGGTGTGTGAAATTAGCAATATGAAAGCATACTCTATTTAAAAGACTAAGAGACATGAGAGGTAGGGTTTTTTATTAGGCTTAAAAAGTAGCAAATATTAAAAAAAAGAGATTAACTGGGATAAAAAGCCTATCAGAGTTAAGATATACCTTTTTAGTCTTTTTAAAAGTAAAGGAGGAAAGGAGTAACAAATTTGGAATACCCTTTGATATTGACATTCTAACATATTGTTTTATATATTAAAAAATAAGTATCGAGGGGTAAGGTATGGACAATAAGCGGATTCTCCAAAGGAGGCTCAAAAAGATAGAAGGACAAATTCGAGGTCTTCAGAAAATGATAGAATTTGATAGAGATTGTGAAGAAATACTAACACAATTTGCTTCCATTAATGGGGCACTTAAAAGTGCATCTCTTTTACTACTGAAGATTTATCTTAATAAATGTATTGTACAAAGTAAAAACTCCAATGATACCTTAGAAAAGGATATTGAAAAGATTCTAAATATTTATATTTCTACTCTAATATAAAAGGAGGCATGGGGTATGCCACTTTATGAGTATAAATGCAACAGTTGTTTAAATCTCTTTCAAGTCCTTAAATCGGTAAATGAGCGTGACATTTCCGAAAAGTGTCCTTTCTGTGATAGTCAAAAAACAATTAGAATAATTTCTCAGATTAGATATTTTCCATGCAATACGTCAACATACTCTGGAGGTTGAAAAATTAGATATAGTTAGCAGTTAGCTACATGGGTATTCAACAATTTAAAAACGCAAGGAAAGGTGCTTTCACCTACAATATTTAAAAGAGAAGAAAATTTTTCAAACAAGAAGGTAATTATCTATTTAATCAGGATGAATAACGCGTCATATCAAATGTCTAAATTTTTTTAATTAAGAGGATATAGAATGTATTTAACGAGAAGGAATTTTTTAGCGCTATTATCATCAGCTGCTTGTTCTTCATTAATTATTGGAAGTGATGCTGAGGCAGTGGCTGGGAAATATGCAACCATCATCGATATTACAAGATGCGATGGTTGTAAAGGCGAAGCTATCCCAAGATGTGTTAAAGCTTGTAGAGAATATAACAAAGATAGATTCCCTGAGCCTAAAAAGCCAATTCAACCTTATTGGCCAAGATCAACCTTTGAAGATTGGTCAGACAAAAGAGATTTAGTCGATACCCTGACGCCCTATAATTGGATTTTTGTCCAAAAAGTAAATATTGACGGCAAAGAATTAAATATCCCCAGAAGATGCATGCACTGCGATAATCCTCCCTGTGTTAGACAGTGTCCTTTCGGAGCTTTGACCAAGCAACCGGAGGGTAACTCTGTCATCAACGATAAACTTTGCTTTGGAGGAGCTAAATGTAGAGATGTCTGCCCGTGGCAGATCCCTCAAAGGCAGGCAGGGGTTGGAATATATCTCAAGATCTTGCCCAAGTATGCCGGTGGTGGTGTTATGTATAAATGCGATCTCTGCAAGGATAAAATTAGAAGAGGTGAAGAGCCAGCCTGTGTAATAGCCTGTAAAGAGAGATTGGGCGAAAAAGCAGTCTTTACTTTTGGAGAGAGAAATAGAATATTCGAAATAGCTCAAAGAAAAGTAAAAGAGGAGGGGTTATACCTTTATGGTAGTAGTCAGAACGGTGGAACCTCAACTCTTTACTTGTCAAATATACCTTTTGAAATAATAGAAAAAGCATTAGAAGTAAATAAAGAAAGATTTAAGATGGCAGTAAATATTGAAAATAAAATCATCACTACTTTTAATCCTATCGGTAAAGTCCTCTTACTATCTGGACTCCTTTCGTTAATTGGTGGAATTGTAGGTGCAATTATTACAAAAAAGAGAGAGAAGGGGGTACTCAATGAAAAAAAAGATAAAGAGACACAGTCTTGTTGAGTTAATTGAACATTGGAGTGTAGCAATATCTGGATTAATCCTTTTATTTACAGGACTTGGTTGTTTACCACTTTACAAAAGATATTATTTAACAGAGGTGGTAGGTTTTGGATGGACTGCAAACTTCTATAATGTAACTCTTGTACATTATTTAGCAGCAATTGTTTTTGTCTCTGCTGTTTTTTTCCATATTTTCTATCATGGATTTAGGGGCGATAAAGAACTGTTACCAAAAAAAGGGGATATATATAAAAGTGTCAAGGTTTTAGCTGCTATGATTGGATTTGGTAAAGAACCTCCTTCTGATAAATATCTGCCTGAGCAGAGAATAGCCTATGTTGGGATAGGATTGGTAGTCTTAATCTTAACAATTAGCGGTATAGTCAAAGTATTGAAAAATCTTGAATGGTTAGTTCTTTCACCTCTATTAGAATCAATCAACACATTGATACATACCCTTTTTGGATTCATCTTCATTTTATCTTTTTTTATACATATTGTTACTGTTGTTTTTATCAGAAAGAATTGGCCTCTTTTGAAAAGCATGTTTACTGGCTATATAGAAGAGGATTACATAAAAGAGAGGCATTCTTTATGGTATGAAAAAATCAAGAAAGAAGAAAATAACTAGAAAGTGCATTAAAGTTTATCATCACTCTTTTGAATTCATAGATCATATAATTTAGTTAATTCCCATATTTCATCCATCTCCTCTAAAGTCATATCGGTGAGTCTTTTACCTTTTTCTTTAGCTTTTGTTTCTATGTAACTGAACCTCCTGATAAACTTATTGATACTCTTTTTAAGAGCCTCTTCTGCATCTACGTTTAAAAATCTCGAGAGATTGACTACTACAAATAGCAAATCGCCAATTTCTTCCTCGATTTCCGCCTCCGATCGACTTTGAATAGCTGCCTTTAATTCTGAAAGTTCTTCTTCAACTTTAAGAACCACATCATCTGTCTTTACCCAATCAAATCCTACCATTGCTACCCTCGATTGTAGCCTTTGAGCCTTTTGTAAGGCAGGAAGTGTTTTAGGAATACCATTTAGTAACGATTCCTCAAATTTACCTTCCTCATTTTTTCTGTAAAACCACTGCTTAGCAACTTCCTCAGCCGAATCAAATTTTACCTTAGAAAAGACATGGGGATGTCTTTTAATGATTTTTTTAGTTATAGATACAATAACATCCTTAATTGAAAAGTCACCTTTCTCTGCAGCTATCTGAGATTGAAAGATTATTTGAAAGAGCAAATCTCCAAGTTCTTCTTTAAGCCTCTCAGAATCGCCTTCATCGATTGCTTCTAATACTTCATGGGCTTCCTCTATAAGGTAGGGTTTAAGAGAATCCTTAGTTTGTTGTCTATCCCAGGGACAACCACTATCTGACCTTAGTTTTGCCATGATCTCTATTAATTCTTTAAACTCTTCCATATCCCTTTATAAAAGCTTTGTTTCTCTTCGCTGATGAAACTAATATATATGTAGATTGACTCTTCAGTTTTTATAAACTAACAAAGCACTTTAACCTATGCTGTTTTCGCTTTTTATATTGGTTAATTCTAAATTACTGCTATCTGTGAAAATAAATCGGATAAATTAAAACTTTTTCGATCATCAAGAATTGTCTCTCCGTTATAATGGCATTGTTACAGTGTATTAACTTTTCGAAATCAATGCCTGCAGCATTTTTGAGAGAATAAAAAATCCAAAATAATGAGAATATCTATTCTCAAAATTCTTAATTTATTTTTTACAACATGATATTAAGCAGTCAAATAGGTCAATTTCTCTATCGTCTAAATTAATTTTTGAAATTATATAAATTAATTTTTGAAATTATAACAGATCAAATTTAATTTAGTGAAACACCTATATGTTATGTTTTTTTGTTGTATAAACCTAATTGAAATTTTTAAAGAGAACAAAAGTTTACAAACTATTAACAATCTTTAGTTTTTAATTAATTTTTTTTATTTGATAAATAATGGCTTTATAACTTACTATCTCGTTGTTTTGATCATATAAAGAGTCAGGGGT
The DNA here is from genome assembly GCA_026416735.1 of Thermodesulfovibrionales bacterium. Classification (GTDB taxonomy): domain Bacteria; phylum Nitrospirota; class Thermodesulfovibrionia; order Thermodesulfovibrionales; family Dissulfurispiraceae; genus DYHD01. The sequence continues at coordinate 1,448 of JAOAEO010000109.1, read as the reverse complement.
GCTAAGATGACACCAGGAAGCTATGTGCCTACAGAGTACTTTCCTATTTTGATAATTATGTTAATCTCCATTGCCTTCGGCGTAGGGATAATTTTATTAGGGGGGATAGTAAGATTAAGACGTCCCTATAAAGAAAAATTATCTCCCTATGAATGTGGTAACCCGCCTGTAGGAGCTCCCCGAGAACAATTTAGTGTAAAGTTTTATATCATAGCAATGCTCTTTGTAATCTTCGATGTTGAAGCTGTTTTTTTATATCCTTGGGCATTGGTTTATGAAGAAATAGGATGGTATTCCCTTATTGCTATGATACTATTTATTGACATATTGCTTGTTGGCTATGCCTACGCATGGCAGAAAAAAGCCTTTGAGTGGTAAGGGAGGAAGGTAGAGTAACATGACAATGATAATAGATGGTGTTACAACAGTAGTAGAAATAGAAAAGGGTGTCAAAGTAATCCCAGGCGCTAATACCATTATAGCTGCAGTAGATAAGCTTGTCAATTGGGGCAGATTATCTTCCATATGGCCTATGACCTTTGGCCTTGCCTGTTGTGCAATAGAGATGATGGCAACAGGTGCTTCTCATTATGACCTCGATAGGTTTGGAGTTGTCTTCAGAGGTTCTCCGCGCCAGTCAGATGCTATAATCGTTGCAGGCACTTTAACTAAAAAGATGGCTCCTATAGTTAGAGCAGTATATGATCAGATGCCCGAACCCAGATATGTAATAGCAATGGGCAGTTGTGCTTGCAGTGGTGGTATATATAATACTTATGCCACAGTGCAAGGAGTTGATACAATCATGCCAGTAGATATCTATATACCTGGTTGTCCACCCAGGCCTGAAGCCTTATTAGAAGGCATCATCAAGCTTCAAGAGAAGATGAAGAAAGAATCCTTTAAATGGAGCAGGTGGAGATAAATATGGAACCTTTAGAGATTGCTGAATTATTGAAGAAGAAATTTCCAACAGAAGTAAAGGAAGTGGTCGAATTTCGGGGGCAAGTCTCAGTTACCATTAAACGGGATAAGCTTTTAGAAATAATGAATTTTCTTCATAAAACCCCCGAATTGTATTTTGATTATCTTGTGGATATTTGCGGAGTCGACTATTTGGGTAAAAAGGATATCCGTTTTGAAGTTGTCTATCACCTCTTGTCAATAAAATACAATAAAAGGATCAGAATTAAAGCAGAAGTTCCTGAGGATGATTGTTCTATCGACAGTGTCGTAAGCATTTGGGCTGGAGCAAATTGGCATGAAAGGGAGTGCTACGATATGTATGGAATTTCCTTCAAGGGGCACCCAGATTTAAGAAGCATACTAATGCCAGAAGATTGGGAGGGTTATCCTCTTAGAAAGGATTATCCATTGAAAAGTGATCTTGGAGATAAAGAGTGGAAGAAATTTAAAGAAGTTATCGATATAGCTAAAAAGAATTTGGT
>JAOAEO010000108.1 GCA_026416735.1 Thermodesulfovibrionales bacterium | reverse complement strand
CTCAAAGCCCATGCTCCTTATCTCCCTTACATCATCCAATTCTTTAACTCCCAAACTCCTCATCCTTTCAATAATACCCTCAAATCCTTTGATTGCTGTCGTCCCCATCTGGTCGGTAACCACTACAAATAAATCCTTACCATTTTTAAGTCTTATCCCTATAGAACCCGTCTCAGACACCGATGTTAATATTGCCCTTCCAACCATTCCCCTTCCACTTAATGCAGCAAGCCATGTGAGGACAATCAGCCATTTCGGTGGCTTAAATATCACCGGTTGGAAATACTCCATTTCATCGTATCTAAAAAGGTTTACCCCTTTGTAAGTTGCTATCTTTATTCCATCATCCATTGGTAATATCTGATAACTTGCATACCATGAGGAGATTTTTATGCTGTAAAAACCAAGTAAACTTATTAGCCACATGATTATCGTTATGGGTGTCCCAACTGTGATTGCCTGAATAGTGCCTCCAACAATAAATAATGGCATACTAAAGAAGACTCCAATGAGTAAAAATACCGCAAAATCACCTGCGATCACTCGCCATCTTGAGTATCTAAGGGCATCCTTAGAGATTAGCCGATATGGAAGGAATATATAGGCAAGTAGTCCAAGAGTAAAAATTATGAAAGAATACTTTCTGTAAGGATACAAAAGCCATGTGGGAGGTCTTGGCAGATTTGAAAAACCAGAGCCTAAATGAAAATCATCATCTGAGTATATTCTGTATTGAAGTCTGAGATAACCATTAATTGAGTCTAAATAGAGGTAAACCTGTTCATTGTCATGCTTTAGGTAGTTACTAAAGCTACTTATTGGCTGCTCTGAAGTCTTAAAGAAAAAAACTTTTGAGGGATATTGATCAGAGGGAAGCCTCCTTTTCCAATTATCTGCTATATCCCAGTTTTTTGAACTAAGACTTCTTTGATTTTGGAGTGCTAAGAGGTTTTTATAAATCTCCTCCCATTCATTACTCTTAATCTCTATAGTCTGTGCCCTAACATCGGCTAATCTTTCATCTTTTATTATTTGTCTTTCCTTTTCAGTTAAAAGGGATTGGGCATGTCTTTGGGCAAAACTGCCGTTGTCTTCAAAGAGATTGTAAATCTCAACTAATACTACAGGCTCAAGAGAGGCGTACATATAAAGAATTATCCCTAATACAAAAAATCCATAAAATATAATTCTTCTCAATAACTCCATAGCACAATCTATCTACTCAAAATTATGGATTATAATCTGAAAGTTGCTTATAGGATTAGTCCACTAAAGAAGATAGTGTTTAAAGAAGATAGTATTTGAGAATTGTTTAAGTATCTCGTTTCAGTATAATTGAGTTCTTATAGACAAATCTCAGATTATTTTCCATTATCTTATCAATCTCTAATAAGCTTAATTAAGTTTATCAATGTTGGGGGAAAATATCAACTATCTGTTAAGATAGGTAGTGTAAAATTTTCTGTGGAAAAACTTGAAGAGAGAAAGATAGGCCATCTGTATTATCTCCCTCTTTAATAGGAATCGAGTCCTTTCAACAACTCACAGAAGTTTGAAAATCAAACATCTGTATGCTCTTATTTTTCTTCTTTCCTCAAAATCAAAAAATTCTCTATAAAGGCTTTTTTTAGTAAATCTTAAATTTATTAAGATATCTTAATAATCTCTTAATTGTGGAGGTCAATAAATTACAAGAACCTTTCAACCAACCTTTGTAGACCTTACTATTGAAAGTATTATTACTCCTAATGATCCACTTAAAATCCTCTTTGAGAGTATTGATTTCTTCTTTATATAAAAGCTTTGTCAATCTAAGTATTCCAAAGTTAGCAGACAAGGTTATAACCCTCAAAGCCTCTTTAAAGCTCTCCTTTTTATCTATCTTTGGTTATGCTTTCTCTGAAAAAGACCTAGCTAAGAAGCTCCGATTTGGTGGTATACTCTGTTGTCTTTGAGCTTTCTCCTAAGGAAACACTCCTAAGCATAATACTTCCCATTATTTTAGAGAAAGACTTGGAGAGGAGACCTTTCATGAAATACTTCTTAATCTTATTGCTCAAGCTCTATGTCTTTAGAGAACTAATAATCTTAAACTTTCCATAGATTGCTCCCATACAGAAACCTTCCCATCTTATAAAGATGCAAAAGGGGGATATAAGTCTAAGGAGTTTTGCCTTTAGGGATATAAAGTTCATCTTAAAATTAGCTACACACCGTTTCCCATTCCTGTTTCTATAAAGGTTATAGAAGGAAATAAAGGGGATAGAAGTATCTTATTGAGCTTACTGAGTCTGGCAGTAAACATATTTACTCCTATATTGAAGAGAATCCCAGAGGTAGAAAGAATGGTAGACTTTTATGTCCCTTTGGGATTAGTTATTGGCAGTGGAGAACATAAAAGAGGGAGAGTTAAGTTTTGTTACTGCCTTTATAAACAGAAGGGATGTCTTTTTAGGAATACATACTATGGTAGAAGTGATTAGGGACCTACCTTTTACTTTAAAGAAGGTGCAGATATTCAGAACACNGTAAAAGAGTGTGCATAGGCTGTGTGAGAGGAGATTTAAAGAAATAGATAAGATAAGTGGCTTTTATATTTTCAGTGCTAAAGGGAGCAAACTTAGAGTTAATGGATAAGATTGAGCTAAAAATCTGTTGTTGAAGCCTATTAAAACCTCTCCCTTAAAAATCTATAAGTTAGAATCCTTCTATTATTGAACAGCCCTTAGTTCTTAGGAGATGTTGACATTGAAAGAGTAACTAGAACAATTAAAGAGGATTTGATTTAGCCTAATGAGTTTGATGGTTTTGAAGAAACAAAAAAGAAAATAAAGAAAAGAATGGATAAAGTTTTAAAATTAGGTTTTATATGAACAGTTTACCGCCTATCTATACCCAGAGGAGTATGACTTGAAACATTATGGGGTAAGAAGAGAGTTGTTGCATAATAGCATAATACTCTATAAAAAATAAAATGAAAGGCTAAAAGATGCCCTCAAAAGGGGCACAGTACAAGATATTAGAATGGAAGAAATATCCTAACTCTTTACAACAAGAACAGCACAAGGACTTGATTTAATAACCTTCTCAGAAATACTTCCCTTTATAATTCTTGTGACTCCTGTTCTACCAGAAGTTCCAAGAATGAGCAAATCACAGTTAGTTTCTTTTGCTTTCTTAAGGATTACTTTGGCAGGTTCACCTACCTCAACTATTGGTTCTAAATTTATTACAACATCTTTAGCACGTCTTTTAACCTTCTCTATTATTTTCATTGCTTCTGCAACCTTAGCTTTAGAAGGCGCTACAGATAGGACAAAAAATCTTTTAATGTGAGTACATCTCTTAGCCATACTAAAAGCTTCTTTTTCTGCTCCTTCACTATGTTTTAAACCGTCAGTAGCAAGTATTATGACCTCACTCTTCACATCTACATCTTTTGGAACTATCAGCACCTTGCAGGGGGCAAGGGTAGTAACTTTCGCCGTTACACTGCCTAATAATACCCTCTTTAAACCTTTCCATCCCCTTCTCCCTAAAACAATTAAGTCAGCCTTTCTATTAATAGCTTCAGCTATAATAACTTCATGAGGTTTTTCTGTTCTTCTACATACAGACTCTACCTCAACATTATTCATAGCTGCTAATTCCCTAATATGATCGAAGTGGTCTCTACACATTATTTCCATCTCTTCAACAACTTTCAGGCCTTCAGTAGCAAATTCTGGATTAACCTGCAGTACTTGGATAACCGTTAGTTTTGCCCCACAGTTCATAGAGATAAAAATAGCCTCCTTGATGGCACCCTCACTGTATTCGGTATTATCAGTAGCTAAAAGAATGGATCTCAAATCCCCCATGTAATGTTGTTTATACATAGGTATCACCAGCTCAATGCCCTCCTGTTTTAAGAATACCTGATGCAGCAAAAAGGAGAACTATCACTTGGAAGAAGGATATTATAGCGTATATGTAATCTTTTTTTCTTAGAAACATAGGAAATATCACAATAAAACAAAGGATAGTGATGCCCGAAAGAAAAGCTATACCTATGAAATTTAAAAAATCACCTTTCCCAATATTAGATACCCAAGACCATCCCCCTTTTATCCCTGTGGCTTGTAAGTAATGTGCCACAGGCAACTTCCATAGATCTGGTAGTTCATCCTTAGGGATATATGGGGAAAACAAACCAAAAAAATAAAGAAAAAAAGTTATAATGAGAATTGCTAACCCTACTTTTGTTCCGTAAGAGAGTATAATAGCATAGTAAATCTGTTCCTTCGAAGGCATTGTAATCTTATGTGCATACATATAAGGATAAAGCTTCTTTATGTCCATAAACCAACTCCTTTCAAAATTGCTCTAAATCCAGCAAGTAATAACATTATTATAACAACAGTACGTATGATGGCAGGTTTTGTCTTAGATAAGATTTTTACACCTACCAGCGAACCAAGCATAATTCCTATTATGGAAGGTACAACCATTATAGGTAAAACAGCCCCATTGTTGATGTATACCCAAGCTGCAGAGGTGTCAGTTATAGACAACAAAAACTTACTGGTAGCCACAGAAACCTTTAAAGGCACCCCTAATAAGAGATTTAACACTGGTACATTTGCCCAGCCAGCTCCTAAACCAAACATTCCAGCCATTAACCCAATAAATATAAATATAACAAGCCCTTGCGGAGTTCGATGTATTTTCCATTTTACAGTATGTCCTGTAGAAATCTCATAATATATTCCATTGATCTTCAGAGCAGTCGATAATGCATCTGGTTCCTTCACTTCTGGGTACTCAGCTTTTTTGGTTCTCAACATTATAGCAACAATAAAAAGAATACTTATACCTAATGCTATCTGTACAAGATTTGTAGGAAGAGATAATCCTATCATCGCCCCTACAATAGCACAAGTCGAAGCTATTAAAGCGAAGGGCATAGCAAGCCTAAGATCAGCAAGATTTTTTGCCAATAAACCAGGACCTGCCGCAATAGCCCCAGCAAGGGCTATAAGTAGGCCAGCGCCTCTAACAAAATCAAGATGGAAGGGAAAAAAACCACCTACAATCGGAACAAATAGGACACCTCCCCCTACGCCGCCTAAAACAGCGACTATTCCAAGAATAAATGTTACCACAAATAGAGCAATGGGCCATACCCACCAAGGCGTTTTAGAACTCTCAGAGGTCTCAACTATATCGGAATTAGCTGAAGCTGACCAAGATTGATTAAAAAAAAGACAAAATAAAAAAATAAAGACGAAGAAAAAAGCTTTTATTAATTTAGAAGTTATCAACATAGTCAAGAATTTCGAAAAAAACGAACGCATTTTATTCTTACGCAAAATTCAAAACTTCATGAATATTACAATAAAAGTGGTGAAACAAGACAGAAACTGTAATAATAAACCTGTAAAATTATGTTAATATTAACATAAATCATTCTATAGTTTTTTTGCAATGTTTACTGAAAACTCCGTTATCTTTTCATATTATCTAACGATAGATCTTTAATTGTAACTACACCGTATTTCCTCAAAATAAAATCTCTTTGAAATAAAATTATGCTTAAGCATTTTCATATCTCCTGAGTTTTTTCTCA
>JAOAEO010000107.1 GCA_026416735.1 Thermodesulfovibrionales bacterium | reverse complement strand
GCCTATGATCCAAGAGCTGTTAAAGGTATTGGCGTTACCTATGCCACATCAACGATGGGGGCAGATCATACCGCTGGTTATGCTGTAGCTACAAACATATTAAAAGTTGGTGGGTTTGTAGATCCCCTTAAACCAGAAGGTCAAATAGAACTTTCCAGAAATCTCCAGATAGCTACCGCTGCCATAGACTCCACAGGTATGTGCATATTTATAGCCTTTGCTTTACTTGATCAACCTGAAACCTTCCAAGCATTACTCGATTTACTAAATGCCTTCTATGGATGGGATCTAACTGCAGAAGGTGTTATGGATTATGGCAAAAAGATTTTAACGATGGAGAGAGATTTCAATTTAAGGGCAGGCTTTACAAAGGAACACGACAGACTACCCCGATTCTTCTATAGAGAGAAGCTCCCACCTCATCAAGTAACTTTTGATGTAAAAGATGAAGATTTAGACAAGGTCTTTAATTGGTAAAACTAAAACAAGCCTTGATTTTTAAGTCAAGGCTTGTTTTTATAAAATAACTATTAGAGTTATGAAGGTTACCATAAAACTCTTTGCTACTCTAAGAAGAGATAGATTTGATACACAGGTCTTCCAGTTTGAGGATGATACCACAATCTATGACATTTTAGATAAACTAAATATTCGCACTGAGGATGCAGCTATAGTTTTTCTTAATGGTAAACATGCTGAGCTTGAGCAAAAACTATCTGATGGCGATATAGTTAGCATATTCCCACCTATAGGTGGTGGCTAAAATTAGGATGGATGCTCACAACATATTAGATTACTTAAGAGAAAATGCTATTGACGGTGTGCTATCCCATAAAATTATTGAGTATGCAGTCAATGTTACAAAGCTATCCTTTCAGGAAGTAGAAAGAATTTCTTTAGCTAATGGATTAATTCCTAAACGGTATGTAAGAAATCAGAGATTAATAAAACCAGCTGAACAATTAACTCTTCTTAATTCGTGCGTTTCTGTAGTTGGTTGTGGTGGGTTGGGTGGCTATACTATAGAGATGCTTGCAAGGTTAGGGGTTGGACATCTAATATGTATTGACCCCGATTATTTTCGTGAAGAAGATCTCAATCGTCAACGGTTCTGTAATCTCAAAACCTTGGGTCAGCCAAAGGCAGAAGTTATTAAAGAAGAGCTTAAAAGTATAAATCCGGCAGTAGTAGTCAAGGCTCATACAACTTCCTTTTTACCCGAAATAGGTGAGACCCTCTTAGAGGGGGCCCAAGTTGTAATAGATGCCCTCGACTCCTTTGAGGCTCGAACGGACTTAGCTGAGACTTGCAAACGACTCTCTATTCCTTTCGTTCATGGAGCTATAGCAGGGTGGTATGGACAGGTTAGTGTGCAAGATTTAGAAAGCAGTAAACTTATAGCTCTCTTTAGGTCTTCCTGTGGCAAAAGGGAATTACAAAAGGAACTTGGTAACCCATCCTTTGCACCCCCCTTTATTTCAGCCATACAAGTTGCTGAGACAATAAAGATTTTGCTTAATAGAAGCACAGCCATTTTATCAGATAGATTGTTTTTCTGTGATCTTTTAACTATATCCTTTGAGATAGGGCATTTATGAAAGAAGAACCTCTTTGTATCCAAATAGAAGTTTCTGATGATACTTTTAAGCTTTTTTCAGGAATCCTCCAAAGGGGTTTTCATTTTAAAACTAAAAACATAGGTAATAATCTCTATGCTTTTTTAAAAAGTGAGTTAGAACTTGACGATGAATACATAGAAAAGAGAATAAAGATTGTTTTTCTTGATGGAAAGCCAATAGATAACTTATACTTAGTTACAATAAAGGAATCCTCAACAATAGCACTCTCAGCAGCTATGCCTGGGCTTGCAGGTGCGATCCTTAGACAAAATAGCCCCTTTTATTTTATGCGAGAGGGGATTTCTTATAAAGATATCTCCTTCTGTAAATCCAAAACTGGGTATATCCTTTTGAAGCTTTTCAATCAGATAATTGATGACATTGGGAGGAATATCCTTAAAAAAGGCGTAGTTTTAGATAAACTTACTTTTATGAAGCTCCTTAAAGATTTAGATCAACAGAAAGGTTTAATGAATATTCTGGTTAATGGCCAAGAGAAAAAGAGTGAAGAATTTTTAAAAAAGGCAGAAAGTTTTCTTCAGAACAATTTCCATCTTTCAGTAATCTTTAAATAGTGAAATTACGATTACTCTATTTATAAAAGAATGTAGTTTGTTTGACGGTGATTCACTCGGTTTGATAGAATACACAACAAATTTACCTGTGGAGGAACTATGAATTTACATATATTTAAAGCTTATAGAAACAAAAAGGGGTTCACCTTAGTAGAGCTTCTTGTGGTAATGGTCATCATCGGCTTATTGGCAGCTCTCGTAGGTCCAAGACTCTTCCCAAAACTTGGAAAAGGTAAACAGTCAGCAGCAAAGGCTCAAATAGAGCTGCTTGGTCAAGCTTTGGATCAATTTAGGCTTGATGTGGGCAGGTATCCAACTACTGAAGAGGGACTTAATGCTTTAATCACCAATCCAGGTATCGAAAAGTGGGAAGGTCCTTATCTAAAAAAAGGATTACCCTTGGATCCGTGGGGTAGGCCCTATGTTTACCAATCGCCTGGTTCTCATGGGGAGTATGATCTAATATCCTATGGAGCAGACGGTAAACCTGGTGGGGAGGGAGAAGACAAAGATATAGTAAGTTGGGAGTAATATTTTTGTCTTAAAAGTGGTTTTTTAAACTCCATGATTACAGCTGTTGTAATCTAATAATGTTTGGCTTTCCAAGGAAAGGTGAGCTAGCAACAAAAACTATTTTATCCCCACGATTAAGTTTATTTTCGGTTATCAAAGTTTTCTCGATTTCTGAAATTAAATCTGAATCGAGTATTTCTACATCCCTCCGTTCTATTAGATATCCGCTTACCCCCCAATAAAGTGGCAATCTATTCAAGGTTTTTCTATCGGGGGTAAAGGCAATTATTGGAACTGAAGGTCGTAATTTTGAGATGAGTTTTGCAGCAAAGCCAGAATGGGTAAAAACTACAATGGCCTTGGCTCCAATTGCTCTGGCAGCTTGGCATGCACCCTCTGCAACAGCTTCTGGGAATAGATTAGTTCCCTGATAATTGGTAACTACCTGTTGGGGTGAAATCTTCTCCTTTTCGGTATATCTTATAATCTTGTCCATCATCTTTACAGCTTCGATGGGGAAGGCGCCAGCAGCTGTCTCACCAGATAGCATTAAGGCGTCTGTTCCGTCAAGTACTGCGTTTGCGACATCTGAAGCCTCTGCTCTTGTGGGTCTTGTGTGTTTAGTCATGGATTCTAACATCTGAGTAGCAGTTATGACCAACTTACCCTTTCTGTTTGCAAGGGAGATTAATTTTTTTTGAATAATTGGCACTCTCTCTGGATCGGTTTCTACACCGAGATCACCTCTTGCTACCATGATACCCTCGACGGCATCCATAATCTCATCGATACATTCGAGAGCTTGTGATTTTTCAATCTTTGCTATCAATGGAGGCAAATCAAAACCCTTTTCTTTAGCCCATTGCTGTATTAGTTCAATATCTCTTGCGCTTCTAACAAAGGATATCGCAACGTAATCAACACCTAATTTTAAGCCAAATTCTAAGTCTTTTTTATCTTTATCGGTGAAACTTGTTATGGTAGTTTTTGAGTTGGGCAAGTTTGCCCCCTTTTTTGATTTTATAAAACCGCCTTCTATAGCCTCTGCCTCAAGAGCTTTCTTGCCTTTACTGGTAACTAATAATTGAATGAGTCCGTCATCTATAAGAATTCGATCTCCTGCTTTAACATCTTCCAATAAAGCTGGATAGGATATATACATGGCATCACGAGTGCTTATTTCATTTCCAGGATATATTAATATCTTTTCACCTGTTTGTAAGTGGAAGCCGCCATCCTTTATTTCACTGATTCTAATCTTTATGCCTTGGAGATCCTGCATTATTGCAATATTCTTCTTTAAAGCTTGAGCCTCTTTACGGATAATATCTGTTGTTCTTTGATGGGTCTCGTGGTCAGCGTGTGAAAAATTTAGTCTTGCCACATCCATTCCGTTCTTTATTAATTCCCTCAAAACATCTGGATCGGATGAGGATGGTCCAGTTGTACAAACTATTTTTGCATATCTTGACTCCATGAAACCTCCATAGTAGATTCTCTCTTTTTAACCATACTATGTCTTGGGGGAGAAAATCTCTTTGTAGGAAAATCTGACCTATAATGAGCACCTATACTTTCTTCTCTAAATAGTGCAGACTCGATAACAATTTTAGCAAGAGTAACCATATTTTTAAGTTCGATTCCCCTTCTCATATTAAAGTGCATATCTTCGAGAAACCCCCAACTCTGCCAAACTTGTTTTGCTATAGACAAAGAATCATAACATCTAATGATGCCAACCCTTTCCCACATCAATCTCTTTAAAGATGTTCTAATCTCCTCAAGTTTTTGATAGCTGATGGTGCTAAAATTAAATGAGTTCTGTATAGAACTGGTGATCTCTCTCTTAAAGCTTATCTTCTCTTTGTATTTTACTGAGGCAATACCCGCTCTATATCCATAAACAAGCCCTTCAAGTAGACTATTGCTTGCCAATCTATTAGCCCCGTGGACTCCTGCATTAGCAACCTCGCCGGCGGCATATAAGCCTTCTATATTTGTTTTGCCCTCAAGATTGGTCTTTACACCTCCCATAGTATAGTGAGCTGCAGGGGAGACTGGAATTAAATCTTTAGTAATATCTACATCATATTGAAGGCAGGTTGAGTATATCCTTGGAAACCTGTTTTTCAAAAATTCACTATTTAGGTGGGTTAGATCGAGATAGACATGATTGCTTTTTGTCTTCACCATTTCAGAAATAATAGCTCTTGAGACCACATCTCTCGGTGCTAATTCTGCATCGGGATGGTAGTTTTGCATAAATCTCACTTTGTGAATGTTTTTTAACAAAGCCCCTTCACCCCGCATAGCCTCACTTAAGAGGAATTGTGGAGCAGCTGGAGCAAAAAGTACAGTGGGATGGAATTGGATAAATTCCATATCTTCTAAGATGGCTCCTGCTCGATAGGCTATAGCCATTCCATCTCCGGTAGATACGGGGGGATTAGTGGTTCTCGAAAATAATTGTCCTGCACCTCCTGTAGCAAGAAGAGTAACTGATGAAAAGATTGCAAAAATATTTGAATCTCTCGATACATAGGCGCCAGCACATCTACCGTCTATTAATATAAGATCTACCGCTGTGCAGAAGGGGAACCTCTTAACATTGGGGAATGTTTTAACCTTATTTATTAAAACTCTCTCTAACTCACGCCCTGTAGAGTCACCATGGGCATGTAAAACCCTACGCCTTGAATGGGCAGCCTCAAGAGTAAATGCTAATTTTGACCCCTCTTTATCAAATTCAGCACCCCACTCTATTAGCTCAAGAATCCTTGCAGGTCCTTCTTCAACAAGTACTTTCACTGCATCTTCCCTACATAGACCATCGCCTGCCTTTATAGTATCATGAAAGTGAATTCCCACCTCATCTTCATCGCTTAGAGCTACAGCTATACCACCCTGGGCGTACTC
>JAOAEO010000106.1 GCA_026416735.1 Thermodesulfovibrionales bacterium | reverse complement strand
ATATTTTATATCATCCAGAAACCTAATAAAAGAGGAGGCTTTTATATTTTTTGTATAGTTCTATTGGCAATCTAAGGGCTTTAACTATTTCTTGAGATTTTTATGAAAGACTGTTAGTATATTAAGTTATAGTTTTTAATAACCTCACGAAAAATGAAAGGGGTGTCGAATGTCTCTCTTTAATGATTTACTTGCCAATGCCTATGCTATGGGGGCGCCTCCTCAAGGGTCATCAGGGAAGGGATTCGAAAGTATTTTTATGACTTTCTTCCCAATAATGGTAATATTTGTGATATTCTACCTTCTTCTTATTAGACCTCAACAACAGCGAGCGAAAGAACATAAAAAGATGATGGATAACCTTAAAAAAGGTGATACAATTATTACCACTGGTGGACTCTATGGTGTAGTAGAGGCTATAGGTATTCACACAGTTACTCTTAAAATAAGTGAAGATGTAAAGGTTAAAATTGCAAAAAACCATATACTTGCTTTAGTTAATCCAGAGGAAACATAAAAGAGTTAGTACAGAATTAAGAAACTTAAAAAGAAAGAGGCAAGGAGGTTTTTAATGTTCTTTTTTTATTGGTTGATTACAGATGCCTATGCTATGGGAGCTCCTCAGCAAGGCGGTAGTCAGGCAGGAGGATTAGAAAGCTTTCTAATCAATCTTTTGCCTTTGGTACTAATAATAATCATATTTTACTTGCTCCTAATTAGACCTCAACAGAAAAGGGTGAAGGAACACAAGCAGATGATAGAAAGCCTTAAAAAGGGGGATAAAGTAATCACTACAGGTGGTATTTATGGAGTTATTGATGCTGTTGGATCTGAAACCTTTACCATTAAGGTTGGTGAAAATGTAAAGATAAAGGTTGGAAAAAATCATATACTCTCAGTAAGAGGCACTTCTGATGAAGACTAAGGAGGAGATCTTTTGTAAATGAGGAAAGGCATTATATGGCGAGTGATTTTGATAGTCTTTATTCTTGCTCTTTCAATTGTATTCTTTTTACCTAATACCCCCCTTTTTGAACACATGCCTAAATGGTGGAAGGATGTCATGCCTAACAAGGGCATAGTTTTAGGGTTAGATTTACAGGGAGGATTACACTTAGTCTTCGAAGTAGAAGAGGATAAAGCCGTCGATATTGCTACAGAGAGGGCTATCACAACTCTTAAAGGTTTTTTAGAGAAAAAAAATTTAAAGGCAGAGATAAAGAAAGACGGTCTATTTATACTGGTATCACCTAATACAGTCGACCTTAAAAAGGCAATAGAAGAAACTTATCCTACTTTATCACTTATAGATAGTAAAGAATATCTTAAATACAAGTTTTCTGATCGAGAAATAGACAACATTAAAAAGTCGGCTTCAGAACAAGTCTTAGAGATTATAAGAAATAGGATAGACCAATTCGGAGTTGCTGAGCCCACTATTCATAGGCAAGCTGACAACGAAATAGTTATTCAACTTCCAGGGGTTAAAGATCCAAAGAGAGCTATAGAACTCATAGGTAGGACAGCCATCTTAGAATTTAAGCTCGTTAATGACGAGTCACCTGTTGCTGCTGAACTTCCTTCAATTATAAGCCCTGAAGAAGAAAAGGCTTTACTCGAAAAATTTAAGGGAAAGATCGGTGATGAGGATGAAATTTTGTTCCAGAGAGTTATTAACAAGGAAACTGGGGCGGTAAGTAAAATACCCCATCTTCTTAAAAAGCAGGTTCTCCTCACTGGGGATCTATTAAGTGAAGCAAGAGTAAATATCGATCAAAGGTTTAATGAGCCCTATGTCTCTTTAACCTTTAACTCCTTAGGTGCAAAAATCTTTGAAGAGATAACTGGCCAAAATGTAAAAAAGAGGCTTGCCATTATCTTAGATGGTAATATCTATTCAGCACCAGTGATTCAAGAAAAAATTAGCGGAGGTAATGCTCAGATTACCGGAAACTTTACCCTCGATGAAGCAAAGGATCTTGCAGTCGTCTTGAGAGCAGGTGCCCTACCTGCACCAGTAAAGATGATCCAAAATGTTACGGTTGGACCTTCCTTAGGGCAAGATTCTATCGATGCTGGGAAATTAGCTGGTATAGTAGCTGCGATATTAGTAATCGGTTTTATGATAATTTACTATAAGTTATCAGGACTAGTTGCTGACTTCGCAGTCTTTCTAAACATTATTTTTCTTTTGGGGGCTATGGCGTCTCTGAATGCTACTCTTACAATGCCTGGTATAGCTGGGATTATCCTTGCGATAGGAATAGCTGTAGATTCTAATGTATTAATGTTTGAGAGAATAAGGGAAGAATTAAGAGCTGGTAAAACTCCTAAGGCTGCTATAGAGTCTGGCTATAAAAAGGCTTTTTGGACAATTTTCGACTCACATGTTACGACTTTAATAACCGCATTGGTTTTATTCCAATTTGGAACAGGTCCAATCAAAGGCTTCGCGGTTACTTTAAGTCTTGGGATAGCGATAAATCTTTTTACTGCCCTCATAGGGACAAAGACTATATTTGACATATTATATTCAGGAAGAGATATAAAGAGATTAAGCATATGATGGAGCTACTTAAGAATACAAAAATCGATTTCATGAGCAAAAGAAAGTATACTTTTGTAATATCGGGAGTATTAGTTTTATTAGGACTCTTTGCGCTCGTCCAAACAATCCTTGGCAATGCTAATATGGGTATCGATTTTGTTGGGGGGACAGCGATACAAGTTAAGTTTTCTGAGAAAATAGAACTTGCAGAGGTTCGCAGAATCCTTGAAGGTGGACAGATAACGGATTTTGATTTACAAGATATGCCCGTCGAAAATAAGATTTTAATAAGGCTGAAAAAACAGGAGGAAAAACTGGGAGCTTTTTCTGAGAGGGTTATTGATGTTATTACAACAAAGCTTGTAGATAAAAAGCCAATCATCGAATCTGTAACTGAGATTGGACCGAAGATAGGGGCAAAATTAAGAAAAGATGCTCTTTTTGCAATTGTAATGGCTACGATAGGTTTATTAATCTATGTAGCGTGGCGATTCCAGTTTAGATTTGGGGTAGGGGCAACTCTTGCTACCTTTCATGACGTAATAGTTGTGTTTGGCATTTTTTATCTTTTGAATAAAGAAATAAATCTCGTCTTTGTTAGTGCATTGCTAACAATTGCTGGATATTCCCTAACTGATACGGTAGTTGTCTTTGATAGAATAAGGGAAAATATCAAAAAATTGTTAAAAGATCCAATCGAGACGATAATAAATAAAAGTATTAATGAGGTTCTTTCTCGAACAATAATAGTTTCTCTAACAACCTTTTTAGCTGCTCTCGCTCTCTTTATCTTTGGTGGTGAAGTGATCCACGACTTCGCTTTAGCTATTTTGATTGGAATAGCAGTTGGAACCTATTCTTCAATATTTATAGCAAGTCCTGTTGTTATACTCTTAGCTAAAAAACAACAAAGTATTATTCGTAAAAAATAAAAAGGATTCATAATTTCGCAAATATATTCAGTATAAAAGCGAATAATGTCGCTTGATAGTTCAAATAATAGATGGCGAATAAACAAAACCAACTCTGAATTTGTTGAATACATCTCTAAAATTGCTTCGATTTCACCTATTCTTGCTCAAATCCTTATAAATAGAGGTTTAAAAAACTTAGAACAGATCGATTATTTTTTAAATCCCTCCTTAACCAAGCTATCAGATCCTTTCGAACTCTCAGGGATGAAAGAGGCCATCGATCGAATCATGTTAGCGAGAAAGAATAAGGAGAGAGTTCTAATATGCGGAGATTATGATGCTGATGGTATAACTGCAACGGCAATCATGATAGAAGGACTTAAAAGACTATCAATAGATGTCGATTATTTTATCCCAAATAGATTAAAGGATGGCTATGGATTTGGTAATAGAGCTATTGATAAAGCCACAGCTATTGGAGCGAAGTTGATTATTACTGTTGATTGCGGTATTAACTCTTTTGATAGTGTTCTAAAAGCAAAAAATCGAGGTATAGATGTTATAATTACCGACCACCATGAGCCTTTTAAGCTCCAAGATGATCGTGGAAGTATAATATTACCCGATGCCATATCGATAGTTAATCCCAAGATCTGCAATTGTTCTCATAACCAAGCTAATCTATCGGGGGCAGGAGTTGCGTTTAAAGTGTTGCAAGCTTTATTTGGCAATATCGATAGTATTTATGATTTTTTAGATCTTACTGCCATAGGGACTGCCGCTGATGTAGTCCCCCTTTTAGGAGACAATAGGGTTTTTGTGAGAGAGGGACTTGCTCTCCTACAATCAGGTAATAGGATAGGCATTAAGATGCTAAAGGCAGTATCGGGGCTGAAGACAGACTTCTTCAAGACATCCTTTTTAAATTTTGTCATAATTCCACGGATAAATGCTGCTGGGAGGGTCGCCGACGCAAATGAAGTAGTAAAACTTCTAATAACTACATCTGAAGCTGAGGCAGAGGAATTGTCAAAGAGGCTTAATGAGTTAAACATCCAAAGACAGCAAATGGAGGAGATAGTATTTAATGATGTGAAATTAAAAATTGAAGCCTTCAATTCCTTAGAGGATGCTATAGTATTGGGGTCTGAAAGTTGGCATCCAGGAGTTATTGGTATCGTAGCTGCAAGAATTGCAGAGATGTATTATAGACCAACTTTTCTTTTCAACATAAAAGGAGATATTGCAAAGGGGTCATCGCGCAGTATACCTCCCTTTAATATTTACAAAGGGCTTGAGGAATGCAAAGATCTATTACTCAATTTTGGAGGTCACAAACAGGCTGCGGGATTAACCATAGAGGTTGCTAATTTAGAAAGATTCAAACAAAGGATAGGCTGGGTGGTATCGAAGACTCTTACCAACGAAGATTTAATTCCCACAGTGAATATAGATGTAGCAGTTAATTTGAAAGATATAGACCTTGCAACAGTCTATGAGCTCTCAAGTTTAGAACCTCTCGGTTATGGCAATGAAGAACCACTTTTTGGAGCAAAAAGATTAGAAGTCATCAATCCAAGGATTGTGGGGAACAATCACTTAAAACTATATCTTAAACAAAATGGTAAAAGTCTTGATAGCATTGGTTTTGCACTCGGACATCTTTTGGATGTGGTAGGAAGCAACACAATTATTGATGCTGTTTTCTGCCCTACTCTAAATGAGTGGGATGGAGGCAAATATTTACAACTTAATCTTAAGGCAATAAGGATAGCAAAGGATGAAAATAACAGTTAATGATTTTTTAAGAAAAAAACAGTCTAAAAGGAAGATCACTCTCCTTACAGCTTATGATTATCCCACAGCTAAGATTGTAGATGAAGCAGAGATCGATGCTATCTTAGTTGGTGATTCTCTCGCAATGGTGATTCAAGGACTCGAGAACACTCTTCCCGTTACCATGGATGAGATGATTTATCATACTAAAATGGTTTCAAAGGCAGCGTCAAGAGCTATGGTAATTGGGGATATGCCCTATCTATCTTATCAGATAAGCATTGAAGAAGCTATACGCAATGCTGGCAGGTTTCTAAAAGAAGGAGGCGCTCAAGCTGTCAAATTGGAAGGCGGTAAAGAAGTTGAGCCTATTGTACGAGCTTTAAGCAGAGCTGAGATACCTGTCTTAGCCCATAT
>JAOAEO010000105.1:5403-5706 GCA_026416735.1 Thermodesulfovibrionales bacterium | reverse complement strand
CCCTTTGTGGAGTGGGATCCCTATTCCACTCCAATATTAACTGAAGTGGGTGGCAGGGTAGCTCTGGGAGATATCATAGAGGGAATAACCTTTAAAGAAGAGGTTAATGAGATAACGAGCCTCGCATCGAAGGTAGTAATAGAGAACCCTGCTACCTATAGACCGAGGATTTCTATTAAGGATGAAACTGGTAAGACTGCGAGATTGCCAGGAACTAATAACCCAGCAACTTATCCCTTGCCAGCGGGAGCACATATCCTCGTCGAAAAAAATGATTATGTTTATCCTGGAGATATACTTGCG
>JAOAEO010000105.1:0-5393 GCA_026416735.1 Thermodesulfovibrionales bacterium | reverse complement strand
AGAGCAGGCTATAGTATCAGAAATAGACGGTGTAGTTAAGTTTGAAGGGACTCGTAAAGGTAACAGGATCGTAACTGTCAGAAGTGGAGATGAGGTAAAGGAATATATTATTTCAAAGGGCAAACATGTAACTGTTCACGATGGAGATTGGGTAAAAGCTGGTGAACCCCTAATGGATGGAGCCGTAGATCCACATGATATTTTAGATATATTGGGACCTGCAGAGCTTCAAAGATATTTAGTAGAAGAGGTTCAAAAGATTTATAGACTTCAAGGAGTCAGCATAAATGATAAACATATTGAAGTGATTGTTAGGCAAATGACGAGAAGAATAAGAATAGAAGACCCAGGGGACACCAACTTTTTGATATGGGATGAGGTAGATCGAGCAACCTATTTTGAAGAGAACGCCAGGGTGAAAGAACAAGGAGGGAGACCTGCTCAGGGAAGACCTTTACTTCTTGGCATTACTAAAGCCTCTCTCTCTACCGATAGTTGGGTTTCTGCAGCTTCATTCCAAGAGACCACAAGGGTTCTTACAGAGGCAGCTCTAACTGGTAAGATAGACACATTGGAAGGGCTTAAAGAGAATGTGATTATGGGGAAGATAATACCTGCTGGAACAGGAATGGCTAGATATAGAGATACCTTTATAAAAGGTGATTTCTACAATAAAATGCAGACAAGAATAAAAGAAAATCTCAGTTTAGAACTTACTGAAGACTAAATATAATATAATTATTTTATAAAAACTGTGGAATAACTCAGGGCCTATCGCTCTGAGTTATTTTTTTTAATATTTTCTCTGTACCTTTTGTAACTAACCTACTAATTCATATAAATACCCATACTGCCCAAAAAATTCTTTTCCCTTATAATTATCTTACTGCATGAACTTGTGACAATCTCACTCCAGAAGCCTCAAACTCTAACCCATTACTTACCATACTTCTAAGTAAGCCTATTGCCTCTAACTCTTGAGATATACATTTTGATAGGTTAACTACTATCGAGCGTTTCTTAACTTTCCTGTCGCTATCACGACAGAACTCACACAACAGGATTATAGTTTTAATCTTATTGCTTCTTGGGTACCTTGACTTGTTTATTGCCCTTTTATACAAAAATATCGAAAAAGACAACAATATCAAAGAATTATATAGAATAGTAATAGTGAACTTCCGCTACAATCATAAACAATTTTATAACTTAAGTCGAATCTCTTAGAATTCGAATAAATCAACTACTCTCCTTTTTTAAAAAATTACCAAAGGAGAAGATAGCATTTCTGAGAAAAGTTGAAGTTTCACTATTCGCATTCCTTCGATGATATTGGGCATAGCTGACAATAACTCTCTTAACATAATTACGAGTCTCATCGTAGGGGATATCCTCTATAAATTCATCGATAGACCTATAGTTAGAATCCTTTAACCATTCTCTCACAGCATGTTCTCCTGCATTATAGGCAGCAACAGCAATAGGGATAGATTTAAACTCATATAAAAGTTTCTTTAAATAAAAGGATCCTAACAATATGTTAAGTTTAGGATCGTAAAGATTTAAAGGGTCTATATTTATTTTCAATTCATTTTTTAGCCTTAAAGCAGTTTGAGGCATCAATTGCATGAGACCTATGGCTCCAGCAATCGATCTTGCCTCTTCATCGAATCTCGACTCTTCTCTTATAACGGCCATAATCAAATAGGGATCGAGATCATATCTACTTGCTACATCCTGAATTTCTAACCAGTAGGCATATGGATAGAAGAGCTCATGCAATTCTGATCTATAGGGAATTTTTGCTAAAGAATTTATCGATAACTTAAAACTACCCATCTCTTTAAATTGAAGACTTATCTGTAATTGGGTATTTAAATCATTAGTTTTTTTAGATAAAAATACTAACTCCTGGATAGCTTCGTTTTTAAAGCCCATTTCTTTCAATATTTGAACACGCTGCATAGATGTTGAGTTAGACTGACCAAAATCTGGTAAGTTTTGCTCTATACTTCTTATAAAGACTCCATCCTTTAGGGCGTTCAACAAAGAATAAAAATCTCTTAAATTAGTATCATTTTTTAAAGATATCTTAGATTTTTCTCCTTTAACCAATGACTCAAACGCTCTCGATCTCCAATAGGCATATTTTGGGTCAGAATAATTATCATTAAGCAGGGTAAAATACTCGTGGGCCCTTTCAAAGTCTCTATTTAGATAATGAGTCCATCCGATTGCCCAAAGGGATTCTTCTTTAAGGTTAGGGTATCGAACTGATACCTCTTTAAAAATCCTTAAAGCTGTATTTTTATCACCACTTCTTCTTTTCCTATTACCATAGGAGATTAAAACGCTTCCTATCCTTGGATCGGAAGTCTTTTTCAGGGATGATAGTTCAGACTCAAAAGTCTTTAGGTCTCCAGACCTTAATAAAGACCTTCCATACCAGTAGTTATCTTTAATCTTTTTAAATAACTCTGCAGATTCAGTATATCTCTTTTGCCTAAAAAGAGATTCAGCAAGACCCTTCAAAAGATCATATTTAATTTCATCACTAAATCTACTGTTTAGAGCTTCTCTAAAATATTTTTCGGCTTCTTTAAAAAGAAAAGCTCTATTAAGATTTTCACCTTTTTTCAACAAATCCCTTAGGGTTAGATCTTCCATAGATAGTTCCTGTCGTGCTGAATTTACATAGATAGAATTTGATAGAAATATTTCTTTAAATATCCTCTTTGCTTCCTTTATCTCTCCCCGTTCTTTAAGACGATTTGCATATAAAAATCTTATTTCCATATCATCGGGATAGTCATTGATATATTTTTTCGTTAAAATAAGAGAAATTGGTTCTTCCAAAGCAAGGCTTAACTGGACTTCCCTTTTGCGAACGTTCTTAATGTAAGCTAAATCCTTAAAATCTTCTTTTAATCTCCTTAGGTCTTGGATGGCAAGCTGAAGGTCACCTCTCTTTTCGTATGCCTCTGCTCTCCAGAAGAGGGCGTAGTCAGCAAGAAGAGGAAGTTTTTGAGTGGAAAGAGTAAGAAAGTAAATGGCTTTATCAAAATCTCTGTTTTCAAGACTCCTCTTCCCCATATGAAGAAAATTTGTTGCTTCAGAAAAGGAATGGGAGAGTTTTTTATCGTCGGAGGGATATAAATCTGAGATAACAAAAAAAATAACTATAACTGAAGAAATTAAAATCTTAAAAAAATATTTAACTTGCTTCATATAATATTATTTGATGATATAAAGTTGCTCAAAAACCTTTTAAATACTCAAGATATGAATCAAAATTTCTTTTGGTCTCTGCCATACTGTCACCACCAAATTTTTCGAGAAAGGAATCTGCAATCACCAGGGCAGTCATAGCTTCAGCTATAACGGAAGCAGCAGGCACTGCACAAATATCAGAACGTTCGTAAGTGGCTTCATAGGGTTCTTTGGTTATGATATCGATAGATTTAAGCGGTTTTCTAAGAGTTGGTATTGGCTTCATAACAGCTCTTAAAACTATGGGCATACCATTAGTCATCCCACCTTCAATGCCTCCAGCATTGTTGGTATTCCTATAAAAGGTCTTTGTGGAAAAATCATAGAAGATTTCGTCCATAACCTCAGAGCCCCTTTTGTTAGCCATCTGAAAACCAAAGCCTATTTCTACTCCCTTTATAGCTTGTATACTCATAATCGCCTGTGCAAGGAGACCATCAAGTCTTCTATCCCACTGGATATAGTTTCCCAATCCAGGTGGAATACCTGTAACGAAAACCTCGAAGACCCCTCCTAAAGTATCGCCAGCCTTTATGGCGTCATCAATTTGCTCTATAATTCTCTTTGTAGCTTCACTATCAGGGCATCTAACTGGTGAGTTTTCTGCCCTTTTATAAAGCTCTTCATACTCATCTCTTAATGGGGGGCAGCTTTCCACCTTAATAGTTCCAATTTGGATAACATAGCTACCAATTCCGATGTTAAATTCTGACAAAAACCTTTTTGCGATTGCTCCGAGGGCAACTCGCTTTGCTGTCTCTCTTGCACTTCATCCCTCTAAAACATTTCTAATATCTGTAAACCAATATTCCCAAAACCCGGGTATATCAACGTGTCCAGGCCGTGGTCTTGTCACTGGAGGAATGGAATCGGAGTGGTCCTTTTCAATAGACATACCTCTCTGCCAATTTAACCAATCTTTGTTATCTATAAGGACAGATATTGGAGAACCAAGCGTTTTACCCCATCTTACACCAGATAGTATGGTAGCTTGATCAGACTCAATCTTCATCCTTCCACCCCGACCATATCCTATCTGTCTTCTCTTGAGTTCTCTATTGATATCCTCAGAAGAAAGAGGAAGTTCAGCGGGGATTCCCTCTAAAATACCTATTAGAGCCCTACCATGAGACTCACCGGAAGTGAAGAATCTTAGCTTCTGCATCTTTCAATTTATGAAAGGCCCTTTCTTTTTTTATACACAAAAATACCTTTTTTATTATGAATAGAGTTGAAGGTATTTTTCAGCAACTCCACAGTTTTATCGGTTAAAACAGTATCTTTTTTGACAATCATCAGTCCAGACATACCTATAATATCTCTTGCTACAACAAAGCCTGGCTCTAAATCTTTTATTGACAGCTCTGCCTCAATGATATCATCACTAGAAAAAAGAATATTTTTTAATTCTTGAACAGCCGATTCAAGAGTAATAAAAAACTCTGAATCAAACTCTTTCCCGAAAGAAGGACACATCATCTTAAAGGTGTCATCGATGTCTCTAAACTTGCTGAGCCTTTCAAATCTATCGGCTATAGCTATCAATTTTGATCCAAATGGTATTTTTTCTCCTCTCAGTCTGTCGGGGAAACCACTGCCATCAAAATTTTCGTGATGGTGCCTAATCAATATCCCCACCTCCTTTAGATCTCCTACGATATTCACAAATCCCTGACCTATTACTGAATGAGCAGCATACTGCCTGAACTCGTCCTTTGTTAATTCTATAGGTTCCTTAAAGAGTAATAGATCGGATAAAGCCACTTTGCCAATATCGTGAAGATTCCCTGCCATAGATATTAATTCCACTTCTTCTGGGGGGAGGGAGAGCTTTTTAGCCATTTCTGTTACTATGAGTCCCACTCTCTGGGAGTGAGCAGAAAGCCCCTTATCTCTCAATGCTATCACCTCTTTAAGGAGTCCCTTTGTCTCACTTTCTTTTCTCTTAAGCCTTTCCTTTAAAGCCTTTATCTCTTTATCCTTTTTTGTCAAATCGATAGTATGAATCTGGACATAGTATTCAAGCTCTTTACTCCAGGCATCTAACTGTTCCTTCTGTTTCTTTATTAATTCATTTAGATATATATTCTCCTTAATAAGTCTATATTTATTAACTGCTTCTC
>JAOAEO010000104.1 GCA_026416735.1 Thermodesulfovibrionales bacterium | reverse complement strand
ATATACAATAGAATACCCCCTTTAGCGCTTTATTATAAAGCTAACAGATTTTTTGAAGGAACTTAAAGCTTTCTTATAGTAAAAATAAAATATGAATTCTAAAGCCACTTTCTATAACCCAAAAGGTGAAGAAGGATTTAGATCAATTAATCAACCTCTCAAAGAAAACCATTTTGCATACTAAGTTGCCCAAATGGACAACTGGGAGAGAACCAATAGAAAAGTTTTTGAGAAAAATTGGTAATACAAAAGTATAATCTTTTTCTGAGATATGCTTTCAATGTGAAAATTTTTGCTATGTAGCGTCTTAGTATTTTGAAAACATCTTAACTTATGGCTTACAGATCAAAAAAATAGAAATAGAAATTAAAGGGATTAAAAGGTTATTATACAGATACAATCTTAGTTTTCTATTAGTATTTTCCCAATATTTTAGTGATAGAAGGCAATGAAAGTAGCTAAGCTTTATTCTTTTAACAAAATTGCTATAGAGGAAATACCAATCCCTGAGGTCAAAAGTGACGAGATATTAGTAAAAACAAGAGCATGTGGTATTTGCTCTGGAGATGTTATGAAGTGGTATATTGAAAAAAAGGCACCACTCGTCTTAGGGCATGAACCAGCTGGTGAAATCATCAAAATCGGCGAAGATTTAATTGACTCAATTCCTTTTACTATAGGAGACAGAGTCTTTGTACACCATCACGCCCCCTGTATGCAATGTCGATATTGCCAAAGAGGAGATTTTGTCCATTGTAAAACATGGATTGAGAGCAAAATAATTCCAGGCGGCATCTCAGAATACTTTATTGCACCAAAAGAGATAGTTATTAACGATACCCTTAAATTACCAGAAAACTTATCTTTTGAAGATGGTGCACTGATCGAGCCTGTTGCTTGTGTGGTTAAATCTCTTTCACGTTCTTTATTAAAGGAAGGTGACACCATGCTCATAGTGGGGTTGGGATTTATGGGGCAACTCCACGTGATTTTAGGGCGTTTTTTTGGAGCAAAAAAGATAATTGGTGCAGATTTCATTCCTTTCAGGTTAGAAAAAGCCTTAGAGTTTGGTGCAGATTTAGTAATCGACGCTTCAAAAGAAGATCTATACAACGTCATTAGAGATTACACCAATGGGTTTTTAGCAAATGTAGTAATCGTTTGTCCAAATAATAGTCATGCCATTCAGCAAGGGTTAAAGTGTGTAGCTAAAGGAGGCGTATTGATGCTTTTCGCCCCTTCTAACCCCAATGAAAAACTCTTAATCGATATTAATAATCTTTATTTTAGCGACATAACCATCACAACTAGCTATTCTTGCGGTCCGCAAGAGACAAGGCGCGCCTTAAGTTTTATTCAAGAGGGAATAATTCCAGGACAGCGACTTATTACCCATAGATTTTCTTTAGAGGATACAGAAAGAGCCTTTAGGATTACTGCAGAGGCAAAAGATTCGCTTAAATGCATGATAGTTTTTTAGTTTTTATCTTAATATGGCAATTCGTAAAACAAAATTAGTAGTTTAGTATAGTGAGCCTATTCAATAATAGAGGCTATTTTTGTCATTCTTCAGCAGCAAACATTCAGAAATCTATATAAAGACATTTAAGTTCTGTGTCAAATACAAGTGGTTTAAAGGAAAATTGATGTTGTGAAGCCTTTATTTTCAAAGAATTACAGATTTTTTAAAATATCTTTATATTAGGAGAGGAGGTACAATGTTTAAAGAATTCAAAGAATTTGCTATGAGAGGTAATGTCATCGACATGGCTGTAGGTATTATAATGGGAGCGGCTTTTGGATCAATTGTCAATTCTTTAGTAAATGACCTAATAATGCCACCAATCGGCATGCTCATAGGAAAAGTCGACTTTTCAAATCTTTTCATTGTATTGAAAGAAGGTGCTTCTATGCCCCCACCTTATGCTACTCTTGCAGATGCTAAAAAGGCAGGTGCTGTAACTCTTAATTTTGGACTTTTTTTAAATACAATTATAAGCTTCTTAATCATCGCTTTTTCTGTCTTCTTATTGGTAAGAAATATTAATAGACTTAAAAGAGAGAAAGAGGCTCAGCCACTTCCCCCTGCGACAAAGGAATGCCCTTATTGTTTTTCGATGATACCCATAAAAGCTATTCGTTGCCCCAATTGCACTTCCGATTTAAAGTAATATAGATTATGTATGAATGTCTCCTTCACAGAATGGAGCCAAATTGACTACTAATAGAAAAAAATTGATAAATGAATCCATTCATACATAAATTAGATCTTCATGGATCATGGGTAGCTAAAAGTCAACTTTAGCTTTTGATTTATCTATTATGAAAATATTACTGATTTATCCATATTTTCTTGATAAAAGAATTAAAGAAGAGGACGTAAGTTCCCTTCCTATTGGTATGTATTACCTTGGAGCAATCCTCAGGGAAAACAATTATAATGTTGAGATCCTAAATTGGTATAACCTAAGTGATAGAAAAGAAGAAATCATTGAAACCCTTATAGAGAAAAGACCCGATGTTATCGGTTTTTCGATTGTAAATGCCAATCGATGGGGAGCAATTGATATTGCTAAGATAGCAAAGAGAATACTACCTCATGTAAAGATCCTTTGCGGTGGGGTTGGTGCAACCTTTCTGTGGGAACATCTATTGAAGTACTTTAAAGAGATAGATTATATAGTTTTAAGGGAGGGGGAATATACACTTTTAAGATTACTTCAATATATTGAGGGAGAGAAAATTGATTCACTCCATTCTATAAAGGGTATTGCCTTTTGTAAGGATGGCAAGATAATTAGGACCGATCCTACAGAACTAATAGACAATATAGATTCTTTACCAATCCCTTCAAAACATTTTACTTACCAACATGTAATCTCCTCTCGAGGGTGTCTCTATAATTGTAGTTTCTGTGGTTCACCCCAATTCTGGGCTCGAAGAGTTAGATTTCACTCTGTCAGATATTTCGTAGAGCAATTACAGCAACTTTATGAAAGGGGTATATCCTTTTTTTATGTTTCTGATGATACTTTTACTATTAATTCAAAACGGGTAATAGAGATTTGCAAAAAGATAATCGATAATGGTTTGAAAATTAATTGGTATGCCATTTCCAGAGTTAACTTTATAGATGAAGAAATGCTTTATTGGATGAGAAAGGCTGGATGTATCCAAATCAGTTATGGCGTTGAAAGCGGTTCTGAAAAGATCAGGCAGAAATTAAATAAAAGTATCAGCACAAAAGACATTAAGAGAGCCTTTGAACTTACAAAAAGATACGGTATCTTGCCACGAGCTTATTTTATTTATGGTGCTCCTGGGGAAGATGATCAAACCATCAAAGAAACCCTCGATTTAATGAGAGAGATTAAACCCTTAAGCACAATATTTTATATTCTCGATATATTCCCAGGCACAGCCCTTTATGATGATTTTAGGACTAAAAACAATGTAAAAGACGAAATTTGGTTAGAGAGAGTTGAAGACATACCCTACTTCACAACAGATGAGAGTCTATCACAGGAGAAAATATTGGATTTTGGCAGAATACTGAGAATGGATTTTTATAAAAACTTACCATCCTTTGTTAAGCATATCGAGCTTATAAATAAGCAAGATTTATTTCAAGAACACGCAGATTTTCTTACCCGCCTTGCGATGACTTTTAGTCATGGTGACTATTCTGTTATAGACGCTATTCCTGAAAAAGAGAAGATAGCTGAAGAACTCTATAATAAAGCACTATCTTTTTTTCCAAATCAATTCGCATATCTTGGATTGGGAATTATAAAACAGAAACAGGGGAAATATGCCGAATCTCTGCAAATTCTCCATGAAGGTTTAATCTTTTATCCTGACAGTGAGCATCTATTAATATGTCTTGGTATAAGTTACATGAACTTAGGTCAATTTGAAAAAGCAATAGAATTTTTCTTACGTTGCGGAGATTCAAAAGTAGCTCTCACTTATGCTATATATTGCTATAAAGCTTTAGGAGATTCTGAAAAGGAAACCTTGCTCAGTCATAAATTAAGAAGTCTTCAGAATTCTCCACAATCATAGCAAAGAGGAGGTCATTATGAATCTTTACCTTATTCAACATGCAGATTCATTAAGCAAAGAAGTCGATCCACAACTACCCCATTTAAGCAAACTTGCTTCTCTACTTTTGTGTGGGGATGCTCAAAGAGATATCATCACTTTCAAAAGAGCTGGTGTCGTTTGTCTCAAAAGATTTGACAATGGGGTTTGGTCTATTCAATGGATGGTTATACCAGAGATAATAAAAACTTGATTAACCGTAAAAGTACCGAACTTTTTTTGTTTTGTCCTCTTTACTAATCGGAGAAAGATTAACTTTTACAGAGCAACCCTATCACTTTCTAAAGGGCTCCGTCTACCGCCCCTCTATGAAGCATAAGTTATAGGGGTTTTATGCACTGCCATGCCTTGTATTCAGCTGTTACTCCCACCACAACTCTTTGAGCTAGGGGAGTCTCTGACTTTCTGCTATTTCTTTTATCCCAAAGGTCCTTTAAACCTCTGAATAAAAGCAAGACCTATTTTCGAGTGATTACTTCCTTAGAAGGTAACCTATATTTAATGGCAGGATTTTTCTTTCTTTTATCAAAAATATATCCTTTTTTAATTTAGTCTTTCCTTTCATAGATGACTTTAAATACGATCCAAAAACCTAATTAAAGAGCAGTTTTTTGTATGTTTGAAATTTGTCTATAGGCAAATTAATGGGATATTATAAAAACTTGACAATATGAGTAGTGGGCAATTTAAAATCTATAATCTGTTTTGTCAATTTTCAACTCTTTTTAGAGGCAGTTATGACAAAGGTAGATTTGATATCAGTTCTTTACGAGAAAGTAGGACTTCCAAAAAAAGAAGCTCAAGAGATAGTAGAAACCTTATTTGAAACTATTAAAGAGACTCTTATAATTGGTGAAACTATCAAAATATCGGGCTTTGGGACCTTCTATGTTAGAAAGAAAGGCGCCAGAAAAGGTAGAAATCCAAAAACCTTACAGGAAGTTGAAATCAAGCCAAGGAAGGTTATCACTTTTAAGGTTAGCGATTCATTAAAGAAGTCTATTAATAAGGCATAAGGAATTGGTGATTTAAATATCAAATTATACAGATGAAGACAGCTTTTTGATGCTATATGTTATGAATAAAGTTTCTAAAAAATCTCAGTCGCTAAGTTTATTTCCAGACAAAATTTTCTATAGAATTGGAGAGGTAAGTAAGATATTAGAAGTAGAACCATATATTCTTAGATATTGGGAATCCGAATTTCTATTTATTCGACCTCAAAGAACAAAGAGAGGGCAAAGAATATATACAAAACAAGATATTGACCTCTTAAAGGAGATAAAAAGACTCCTCTACGAAGAGAAGTATACAATTAATGGTGTAAAAAAGAAAATTTCAAAAAATAACATAAAGAGTGAAACAATTAAAATTAATGATTCAGGAGCTCAAGATTTCGCATTATCCTATAAAGATACCTCTACAGAGCTTATTGAAGTCCTTAGTTATGTTAAAAAAAAACTAAGGGAAATTCTCACATATCTCTAAAGACATTTAAAACGGGGCGTAGCGCAGTCTGGTTAGCGCACTCGCTTGGGGTGCGAGAGGTCGGCCGTTCGAATCGGCTCGCCCCGACCATTTAATCTACTCCATTTAGTCTATGATAACTCTACCAGTGGAGTTAACCTTTGAAATAGAGTCCTTAAAAATTAATTGTATCTCGCCTTTAATAAGCTTTTCAAAAACCCTTTAACCAAACACTACCTCTCTAATAT
>JAOAEO010000103.1 GCA_026416735.1 Thermodesulfovibrionales bacterium | reverse complement strand
TCTGTCCTTCATAGTATATACTCCTTCAGGAATCTGGGCAACCATTCTGATAACCTCCTTTTAAACAGATTTTTCTTTGAGACATAAAGGTTTAAAGAATGGTTGCCCCTTCTGTCAATTATGAGGAAACAATATAGTTTCAGAGAGATTATTTTTGAGGAAAGGCGTAGGCTTGTAATATTTTATCGAGTGAATTAAAATAATAAAACTAGTATTTAATAATTAGCTTCGGATATTGACTTTTTTATATTCGAGAGTTGGAGGATATAATTTTATGTTAAAACGTTACCTTTTAGCACCAGGTCCAACACCTGTTCCACCAGAAGTGCTTCTATCTATGGCTAAGCCTCTTATCCATCATCGATCTCCAGATTTCGTTCCAGTTTTGGATTCAGCAAAAAAGGGATTAAAGTGGTTATATCAAACAACTAATGATGTATTAATCCTCTGTTCAACTGGAACAGGGGGAATGGTAGGGGCAGTAAACAATTTCTTTAATAGAGGGGATAGGGTTTTAGTCGTAAATGGGGGGAAGTTCGGAGAGAGATGGAGTAAGATTTGTCAAGCCTATGGTCTAGAAGTCGATGAGATCGTTGTCGAATGGGGCTATGCAGTCAAGCCTGAGGTTATTGAAGAAAAATTGAGAAAGGATCAAAGCATCAAGGGGGTTTTCATCCAAGCATGTGAAACCTCAACAGGTGTTTACCATGATATCGAAACCATAGGGAAGATTGTAAAGAATTATGAAAACGCTCTATTCATAGTCGATGCCATCAGTGCACTCGTTGCCCATGACCTTAAAACTGATGAGTGGGGAATTGATATAATGGTTGGAGGATCTCAAAAGGGCCTCATGTTACCACCAGGCTTAGCCTTTGTGAGCGTTAGTGAAAAGGCATGGAATAGAAATGAAACCTCGAAAATGCCGAGATTTTATTTTAATTTTAAAAGAGAGAGAGAGAATCTTGCTAAAAATCAAACCAATTTTACATCGCCCGTTAGTCTCATAATAGGATTAAATGAAGCTCTTAAGATGCTTCAAAAAGAGGGTCTTGAAAATATTTTCAAAAGGCATGCACTACTTGCCTATGCAACAAGAGAAGCTGTAAAAGAAATAGGGTTGAGTCTTTATTCAAAGGAATCTCCAAGCAATTCTGTTACTGCTGTAGAATCGCCTCCTGGAATTGATGGTCAATTAATATATAAAACCTTAAGAGAGAGATATTCAGTCACTGCAGCAGGTGGCCAAGATAAGGCTAAAGGTAAGATCTTTAGGCTTGCCCATCTCGGCTATGCTGATACCTTTGATGTAATAACAGGGATTGCTGCCTTAGAGATGACCCTAAAGTCCTTAGGAGTACCTGTCACCTTCGGTAAGGGTGTGGCAAAAGCACAAGAGCTACTTTTATAAGGGAATCGTATTACTTCATATAAAAAGGGGAGACTATGAAAGTACTTATTTCTGACAATATCTCTATAAAGGGTATAGAAATTCTTAAAAACGCTGGATTACAAGTTGATGTAAAGGTTGGCTTAAAGCCCGAAGAACTTAAAGATTTAATAAAAGACTACAATGCAATAGTTATCAGAAGTGCCACAAAATTGACTGCAGATATAATTGAACAAGCCAAAAACTTAAAAGTAATTGGAAGAGCTGGATCAGGGCTTGACAATGTGGATAGGGTGGCTGCGACAAAACATGGTATAGTGGTAATGAATACCCCTGGCGGCAACACTATAACCACGGCGGAGCATACCATTGCTATGCTTTTCGCTATAGCAAGAAAGATACCCCAAGCAAATGCCTCTATGACTGCT
This sequence comes from Thermodesulfovibrionales bacterium, assembly GCA_026416735.1. GTDB lineage: Bacteria > Nitrospirota > Thermodesulfovibrionia > Thermodesulfovibrionales > Dissulfurispiraceae > DYHD01. The sequence goes on along the minus strand of JAOAEO010000103.1, from coordinate 4,174 downwards.
GGAAAATGGGAAAAAAAGAGATTTATCGGTGTAGAGCTTTATAATAAGACCCTTGGCATTATCGGTCTTGGGAGAATAGGGACAGAAGTTGCTCGGAGATGCCAAGGTCTGGGCATGAACATATTGGCTTATGATCCCTTCATTAGTGATGAAAAAGCTATAGAATTAGGAATTGAAAAAGTCGAATTAGATGAGCTATTTAGAAAGGCAGATTTCATAACCATCCATACACCACTAACAGCTGAAACCAAAAATATAATAAACAAAAAAACAATCAATAAGATGAAAGATGGCGTTTATATAATAAACTGTGCAAGGGGAGGTATTATCAACGAGGGAGATCTTTTAGAAGCTTTAAACAGTGGTAAGGTAGCTGGGGCAGCTTTGGATGTCTTTGAGAAAGAACCCCCTGAAAACAATCCCCTTGTAGGGCATGAAAGGGTCATATGCACCCCCCATCTTGGGGCATCAACAAAAGAAGCTCAAGAAAATGTTGCCATTGCTGTAGCAGAACAGATTAGAGATTATCTACTTCACGGTACCATAAGACATGCGGTAAATTTCCCTTCTATACCTGCTGACCAGCTTAGTACTCTTAAACCTTACATATCATTAGCTGAAAATATGGGAAGCTTCGCAAGCCAAATGTTCGAAGAAGGAATAAAGGAGCTTCATCTCGAGTATCGAGGAGAAGCAGCTAACTTAACAACTTCTCCTTTAACGGCTGCTGCTTTAAAAGGTTTATTAACACCTATATTGCATGAGTCAGTGAACTTTATAAATTCCCCCATGATTGCTAAAGAGAGGGGGATTGAAGTTAAGGAGACCAAGAGTCAGGATGCTGGTGACTATTACAGTATGGTTGTAATGACTCTAAAATCTGCAAGAAGGAGTTTCACAATTGCTGGGACCCTATTTAGCAAGAAGGATCCAAGAATTGTTAAGGTTAATCATTTTACAGTTGAAATAACTCCTGAAGGCAACATGCTGTTTTTATACAATAATGACAAACCGGGAGTAATTGGGAACATCGGCACATTATTAGGCAAAAACGGCATAAACATTGGTAGAATGCATTTTGGTAGAGAGACCCCCGGTGGGCTTGCCATCTCAGTGGTAAATGTTGACTCACCTGTAGATGATAGAATAATTGAAGAGCTTAAGGCACTTCCTAATATCATCGATGTTAAACGTCTATATTTTTAATCAAGTGAAGATGGGGCATTAAGTGTCTACACTTGTCATTATAGGAATTCAGTGGGGAGATGAGGGCAAAGGAAAACTGGTCGATTTCTTCACTGAGAAAGCAGATACTGTAGTTCGCTTTCAAGGCGGAAACAATGCAGGTCATACTATAGTAGTTAACAGTAATAAGTATGTTCTCCATCTAATACCTTCTGGGATTTTACATAAAGGCAAAAAATGCATAATCAGTAATGGTGTAGTTATAGATCCAGCAATACTATTGACGGAGATCGAGAATCTTAAAAAAAGAGGGATAGATACCAATGAAAGGCTCTTTATCTCAAAGACAGCCCATCTAATCATGCCTTATCATATAGCTTTAGAGCGGGAGTGCGAAAGAGATAAAAAACTTGGGACGACAGGAAGAGGCATAGGACCTGCCTATACCGATAAAATCGCAAGAAGCGGGATAAGGGTGATAGACCTTTTTTATCCAAAACTTCTTTATCAAAAGATCGACTCAAATCTTCATTTAATAAACTTTTTACTCCAAAATCTTTACAAGACTAAGCCTCTCGACGCAGAAGAAATATGTAATCTTTACTTAAAATATGGACAAGAGCTCTCTAAGAATGCTAAGATTGCAGACGTTGATGTCATGCTAAATGAAGAGATAGACGCAGGTAATAATATTCTCTTTGAAGGAGCTCAAGGTACATTACTCGATATAGATCACGGAACTTATCCTTTTGTAACCTCCTCTAATACTATTGCAGGTGGAGTATGCACAGGGGCGGGCATAAGTCCACTCAAAATTAATAAGATCTTAGGCGTTGCAAAGGCTTATACAACCAGAGTCGGAGAAGGACCATTCCCTACAGAGCTAAAAGATACCATAGGTGAATGCATACGAAAAAAGGGTAGTGAATATGGAGCAACGACTGGCAGACCAAGGAGGTGTGGCTGGTTAGACTTAGTTGCTTTAAAATATGCTGTAAGGTTGAACGGGCTCACAGGAATTGCTATCACTAAGCTCGATGTACTCGATGGTTTTGATTCAATTAAGGTCTGTATAGGTTACAAATATAATGGCACCATTCTTTATGATTTCCCTAAAGAATTGGATATCCTTTACAGATGTGAACCTATTTATGAAGAATTCGCTGGATGGAAGGAAAATACTTCTGGAATAAGGGATTTTGAGAAGCTTCCATACAATGCCAAGATATACCTTACCGAGATTGAAAGAATATTAAAGACAAAGATTCAAGTAATATCCACAGGTCAAAAAAGAGAGGACATAATAGTAGTCGAAAAAATTTTTTAAAAAAATCCTTATAATCTTGAATATTCAAAAATGGTTTTTAATTGGATTTTAGATAGAATCTTCCCCACAGAATGTCCTGTCTGTTCTAAAAGCTCTAAATCACATTTATATAATCCTTTATGCCAAGATTGTTGGAAAGAGATAAAAAAGTATAATGGCCCATCCTGTAGAATCTGTGGGATACCAGCTATTTCAGAGTACACAATTACCTGTAGCACATGCCTAAAGACACCACCGCCTTTTTCTCAAGTCATTTACTATAGTCTATATGAAGGCAATCTTAAAAGGGCAATTCATCTTTTTAAATTCCATAAAATTAGAAGGCTCGCTTCTCCCTTGGCAAAATTATTACTACAACTTCCGATTCCTAAAGTAGACTATATTATCCCAGTTCCTTTACATGTAAAGAGATTGCGTGAACGTGAGTTTAACCAAACAGCCTTGCTTTGTCGTTTTTTAGGGAAAGAATTGAATATAAAAGTATTGCTGAATGAACTAATAAAAACGAAGGAGACGACCCCTCAAGCCCTTTTAGACAGAGAGAGACGTATTGAGAGTGTCAAGAACGCTTTCATAGCCAATAAAGATAAGATCAACGGTTGTCATATATTACTTGTAGATGATGTCATTACCTCCGGAGCAACCATAAGTGAATGTTCAAGAGCGCTTAGAAGGGCAGGTGTAAAAAAAGTAACTGTAGTAGCTCTTGCTCACTCAGCTCCAGCAGACTTAAATGCTTGAAGATATATGAGAAAAACCGCCTTTATTTACACTCATGAGTTTTCAAAATTCGACTACGGCTTATCCCATCCTCTAAGGATAATAAGGCTTACTTTGGTGTATGAGCTGATTAAAGCTTATGGACTTTTGTCACTCAGAAATACTCGTTTTGTAGAAGCTCGTAAAGCAACAGATGAAGAACTCTATCTTTTTCATGATAGAGAATACATTGAGTGTCTGAAAATTCTCAACGAAGGCAAGATAGCTCCAAATGCTTACATCTATGGTATAGGTGCAGGAGATAACCCCCCTTTTAAGGGTCTATTAGATTGGTCTCGTTGGCACACTGGAGCATCTCTGCAAGCTGCAGAACTCGTCGACAGTGGTGAAGTCGATATAGCCTTTAATATAGCAGGTGGACTTCATCATGCTTTGCCCTCAAGAGCTTCAGGTTTTTGTTATATAAATGACCCCGTAATAGCAATAAAATATTTGTTAAAAAGAAATAGGAAGGTAGCTTATATTGATGTAGACGCCCACCATGGCGATGGGGTTCAAGAGGCTTTTTATAGAACTAATGATGTCTTAACAATCTCCATACACGAGACAGGAAGAATACTTTTTCCAGGAACTGGTTTTGAAACAGAGACAGGCCTTGGCAAAGGAGATGGTTATTCATTGAATATACCTCTGCCGCCCTATTCAGATGACGAGATTTTTCTCTATGTTTTCGACGAGGTTGTGCCTCAAGCATTAGAGAGATTTAAGCCTGACATAATTGTAACTCAATTAGGTGTCGATTCTTTCCGTGGGGATCCCCTAACTCATCTCAATGTTACAAATCTCGGTTTTAGTTCGATTATCTCAAAGATAAAGGATCTTAACAAAAAGTGGGTAGCCCTTGGTGGAGGAGGTTATGACATATCAAATGTTGTCAAGGGC
>JAOAEO010000102.1 GCA_026416735.1 Thermodesulfovibrionales bacterium | reverse complement strand
GTTCGTCTGAATGGTTATATTTCTTCTAAAGACGATTTTACAGAGCATCCAAAGGTTTTAAATCCAGCCTCTGATTTGCTTTTTGAGATCTTTAAAGAGGCAGGCAGACATAGCCGAACCGCCATTGGAGTATCGGGGCTACCCTTAGGCTCGCCTATAGAGATTGATTTTATCTTTGAAGTTATTGAATAAGTTATATCCTAAAGATTTAGATTCTAAAAGCTGAATCAATTCGAAAACTCACCAAAACAGATTTAAAACATTACAGTAATAAAAAATCGATTATCTTAATTGCCACCCTTAATGTTTCTATGGGCTGTCTTCTTTATGAAACATGAGCCATAGGGGCTCTACCTATTGTCATGCCTTGTATTCAACTGCTACTTCCGCCACCAACTCTTTAAACCAGATATAAGCCTATGACTCTGTACTAATTCCTTCATCCCACAGGTCTTAAAAACTCTGAATAAAAGGTAAGTCAGACTTTCGGTGTGACAAATTCTTTGTTAACCCTCATTGAATGGTAAAAGTTTTTGTTTTATTAAAGATAAAGCCTCTTTTTGGTTTTTTCATCGGCTGGGTGATGTTTTAGACTCACCCAAGAACTTAATAAAGAGGAGACTTCTGTATTTACCTATTGGCAATCTACGGGCTTAATCACTGACTTTAAATTTACCTCTAATTTTGATTAAAATATCCAATTAAAATTAAGAAGGAGCTGGAATAAATGGGATACCTAAAAAACCTCAAATGTCGTGAGTGTGGGAGAGAATACCCCCTTGAACCTATCTACGTTTGCGAATTCTGTTTCGGTCCTCTTGAAGTAATGTATGATTATAATAAAATAAAGAATGTTTTGACTAAAGAGGTTATTACTAATAGAGTCAAAAGTCTTTGGCGATATAGGGAGCTACTTCCAATTGAAGGCGAACCTCAGGTAGGCTTGGAATCTGGTTTTACTCCATTAATTAGAGCTGATAATTTAGCTAAAGAACTAAAAGTAAAGAACCTTTATATTAAGGATGATACAGTAGTCCATCCCACCCTATCTTTCAAAGATAGGGTGGTATCGGTTGCTCTAACAAAAGCAAAAGAATTCGGCTTTGACACAGTAGCCTGCGCATCTACTGGGAATCTTGCCCATTCGGTCTCTGCCCACGGAGCTAAAGCTGGGTTAAGAAGGTTTGTATTTATACCTGCAACCTTGGAGCCAAGCAAAATAGTTGCATCGCTTGTTTATGAACCAAATGTCGTTGCTGTAGATGGCAATTATGATGATGTTAATAGACTTTGTACCGAAATTGCCAATAAATATCGATGGGCTTTTGTAAATATAAATATAAGACCTTTTTATGCTGAAGGGTCTAAAACACAAGGTTTCGAGATCATTGAACAATTAGGATGGAGAGCGCCTGATAATGTAGTAGTTCCTTGTGCAAGTGGATCTTTATTGACAAAGATATGGAAAGCCTTTAAAGAATTCAAAGAGATCGGATTGATTGGAGAACTCAATACTAAGATGTTTGCTGCTCAAGCCTTTGGTTGTAACCCCATAACGACTGCAATTAAGGCTGGAACTGATATAATAAAACCTGTGAAACCGAATACAATAGCTAAATCTCTTGCGATTGGGAATCCTGCAGATGGATATTATGCCACAGTAGCAATCAAAGAAAGTGGAGGATGGGGAGAGGATGTTACAGATTTAGAGATAATCGAGGGTATAAAGTTGCTTGCTAAAACGGAGGGAATCTTTTCTGAAACTGCTGGAGGGGTAGCGATAGCAGTGACGAAAAAGCTCATTGAGCAAGGGAAGATAGGGAGAGACGAATTAACAGTGGTATGTATAACTGGCAATGGGCTTAAGACTCAGGAAGCTTTATCGGGACATACTAAACAAGTCTATTATATAAAACCGAATCTTATTTCCTTTGAAGATGTGTTGAAGAAAGAGATATCATGAATTCTCTGATATTTAAGGTCAAGTATTTGTTTAACAAGTATGTACCTATTTCTTCTAAAGTTAAAGAAAGAAATGTTCCCTATTAAGGAGAATAAGTCTTTATAAAAAATTCCCTTTTTGGTTTATTTAAGATATTCTTTAAGGGACTTAACTCCTCTGGCTGGTAAGGAAAAGGTCTTGCTAAAAAAAATTTGGAGATTTCAGGAATCTCGGTGTTAGATTAGAGAATAACAGATGTTTAGAAGGGGAGATAAAATTAACATTTACTGTATTTTGAACTGAAAGTTTTAACAATTAAATGAAATCTATAGGAGGCTACTAATGTCAGTTAAAGTGAGAATTCCAACGCCATTACAAAGATTAACTCAAGGGAAAGAGGAACTTGATGGGAAACCAGGAACTATCATTGATTTACTCAGAGAGCTCGACAAAACCTATCCAGGTCTTCTCGAGAGAATAGCGGAAGGAGATAAGATTCGAAGATTTGTTAATATTTATGTTAATGAAGAAGATATTAGATTTTTACAAGCTGAGCAGACTTTAGTCAAGGAAGGGGATGAAGTATCAATAATACCGGCGATTGCAGGGGGAGCTTTTTAAGGAAGGAGGTAGAATGATGAAAAAGCGCGTTAAATTAACTTTCCCTCAGCACCTTATCAAAGAGCCTGTAATATTTACAATGGCTAAAACTTGTGATGTTATGCCAAATATCAGAAGAGCATGTGTCACGGAGACTATAGGAGTGATGGTTTTAGAATTAGAGGGTGAAGAAGAAAATTTAGAAAAGGGAATCCAATATCTGTTAAGTCGTGGTGTAACTGTAGAGATGATTGAAGGAGATATTATAGAATAATTTAGAATAAAGTAAAATTTATTAATAAACAACATTAGAATTTTCAGGAGAGATAATGGACTCAAGTGAAAGCAATGAATCCAACATGAACTGGAAGGGCGTCATCAAGCAATATAGTTCCTTTTTGCCTGTATCTGAGCATACTCCAGTGATCACCCTTTTAGAAGGTAACACCCCACTCATAAAGAGTGTTAATCTCCAAAAAAGCTTCGACATAGATTTACAGATTTATCTAAAATTTGAGGGGGTAAATCCCACAGGCTCATTTAAAGATAGGGGAATGACTCTTGCTATTTCGAAAGCTATGGAGTCTGGTTCAAAGGCTGTTATATGTGCATCTACGGGTAATACTTCTGCCTCTGCTGCAGCCTATGCAGCAAGAGCTGGCATTGAATCAATAGTCCTAATTCCTGAAGGTAAGATAGCGATGGGGAAGCTTGCCCAAGCTCTCATACATGGTTCTTATGTTTTGCAGATAAGCGGTAATTTCGATAAAGCTTTGAATATAGTTAAAGAATTATCAAAAAATTACCCTTTAACTTTAGTTAATTCTATCAATCCATATAGAATCGAGGGGCAGAAATCGGCAGCCTTCGAAGTTTGTGATCAACTTGGCTTTTCTCCTGATTATCATGCCCTGCCTGTTGGTAATGCTGGAAACATAACTGCCTACTGGAAAGGCTACAAGGAGTATTATAATGCAAAATTGATAAATAAATTACCTCAAATGTTAGGATTTCAGGCAGCTGGCGCTGCTCCGATAGTCTTAGGACATCCTGTTGAAAGTCCTGAGACTGTAGCAACTGCTATTAGAATAGGTAATCCAGCGAGCTGGAAGACAGCTTTAGAGGCAATAGAGGAATCTAATGGAATCATAGATTCAGTGACAGACGAAGAGATTTTAATGACTTATAAATTAATAGCCTCTTCCGAAGGTATCTTCTGTGAGCCTGCTTCAGCCGCTTCTTTAGCTGGTGTAATTAAATTATATCGAAAAGGTTTTTTTGAAAAAGGCAAAATTGTTGTGTGCACTTTGACAGGTCATGGGTTGAAAGACCCTGATACAGTCTTTAATGTTATAGATGATGCTATAAGGGTTAAGGATGATTTCAAAGAAGTCAGAAAGATAATAGAAAAGATTTTACTTGATAGCCATGAACATAAGGAAAAGAATTATTTAAAACTTTTGAGGAGAGGACTGTAGTTGAAATATGTTGTTTTGATAGGTGATGGTATGGCAGATAGACCAATCCCAGAGCTTGGAGGTTTGACCCCTCTTCAAAAGGCAAATACTCCAAATATGGATAAGCTTGCCAGTCTGGGAATGGTTGGAATAGTGAAAACAATACCAAAGGGTTTTCATGCGGGTTCTGATGTTGCAAATTTGAGCATTTTGGGCTATGACCCACGCATATATTACACAGGTAGGGCTCCCCTTGAGGCAGCAAGTATAGGGGTAACGCTTCAAGAAAATGATGTTGCCTACAGATGCAACCTTGTAACCTTAAGATTTGACAATAAGATTTACATGGAAGACTATAGTAGCGGTCATATTAAAACTGAAGACGCCAAAAAAATCATAGAAGCAATAAAAAAAGAATTAGAGATGAAGGATATATCCTTTTATCCAGGTGTAAGTTATAGACATCTGATGGTTTGGAGAAATGGAAAAGTTGATGTCCAATGCACACCTCCGCACGATATTCTTGGAGAGGAGATTTCTAAGTATTTGCCTAAGGGGGAAGGAAGCGAGTTTCTTATTGATCTGATCTATCGCTCTTTCGATATGCTTAGAGACCACCCTTTGAATCTTGAAAGAAAAAAAAGAAATGAAAAACCTGCCAATAGTATCTGGTTATGGGGACAGGGGAGAAGGCCATCTATGCCTCCGTTTGCAGAAAAGTATGGAATCAAAGGGTCTCTTGTGTCAGCTGTTGATCTTACAAAAGGACTTGGGATTTATGCTGGTTTCAAAATTTTAGATGTTCCAGGTGTAACAGGATGGCTTGATACTAATTATCTCGGTAAAGCAGAATATTCTTTAAAGGCTCTCGAAGAAGTAGATCTCGCCTATATTCATGTTGAAGCTCCTGATGAGGCAGGACATTCGGGGAACTATAACTATAAGATTAAGGCAATAGAAGATTTTGATTCTCTTGTTGTGGGAACAATCATGAATGGGCTTAGAGAAAGATTTAATGAATATCGTATTTTATTAATGCCTGACCATGCAACACCTATTGAAAAAAGGACTCATACCGATGACCCTGTGCCTTTTATAATTTATGATAGCCGAAATACAGATCAAGACAAGAATATTTCTTATGATGAATCCATCTGCAATATGAAGGATGTTAGAATTTTTGAAGATGGCTTCAACTTAATGGATTTTTTCGTAAAGGGTTAATCGACATTGATCGAGTTCTTTGCAGATTTTTTCCTTAATATAGATAAAAATCTTCTGATAATAATTGAAAAATACGGTTTTTGGATCTATTTATTGGTATTCATAATTATCTTTTGTGAGACAGGTTTAGTTGTTACTCCTTTCCTTCCTGGAGACTCTCTCCTTTTTGCTTTGGGCACAATTTCTGCTACTGGTGTTTTAAGTTTGCCCCTTATTTTCACTATTGTCAGTGTTGCTGCTATATTAGGCAATATTGTAAATTACCAGATAGGATACTTGGTTGGACCAAAGATCTTCTATAAGGAAAATGTCCGCTTTTTAAATAAAGAGCACCTTATCCGAACAAGACTCTTCTATGAAAGGCATGGAGGCAAAGTAATAGTTATCTCAAGATTTTTACCTATCTTTAGAACTTTTGCCCCTTTTGTAGCAGGCATTGGCAGGATGGAATATTGGAGGTTCACCCTATACAATATTGTGGGATGTTTTGCCTGGGTAACTACTTTTGTAATAGGTGGTTACTATTTTGGCAATATCGAGTTAATAAAAAACAATTTTTCATTAGTAATCATAGCCATAATTTTAATATCAATATTGCCAGCATTAATAGAACTCATCAGGAATAAAAAAAGTGGTTTTAAATCTAAATCCTCTCCTTCTTAACCTTCTGCCTTATATCTACTTTTAGACTCTCTAAGATTTTCTGTGTTTCAAAATATTGTATTGCACCCTATACTGAACTCTTTGAAAAGTGGACATAGTTACATTATAGAAACTAACCTTCTTCAGACTAACAGAGACAACAAAACAAAAAAGGTGCGTTAAGATTAGCCAGGCTCTTTATTATCATTGGAGAGATAAATTTCTTGAGGGTGGAAAGCTTGCATTGATGAATGGATGTAGTC
>JAOAEO010000101.1 GCA_026416735.1 Thermodesulfovibrionales bacterium | reverse complement strand
TACTCAAAAGCCTGATTCTTGAGAATATCTAATAATTTTTTGAGATCATCGATAATTATATCGGATGACTCCTTCATAAGGAGTGATAAAGCGGTATCGACAATATCATAGGAAGTAAGACCTTTATGGATATACTTAGCCTCTGTTCCCACATATTCACCAACGGAAGTCAGAAAGGCTATTACATCGTGCTTGACAGTTTTCTCAATCTCTTCAATTCTTTTTATATCGAAACCCGCTTTACTTCTTATCTTCTCTAAAGCATCCTTGGGAATTTCTCCCATTTCAGCCCAAGCCTCACAGACGGCTATCTCTACATCTAACCATTTCCTAAATCTGTTTTCGGGTTCCCATAATTGTCCCATTTCCTTACGGGTGTATCTCTCAATCATCTTCCTCTCCTATTTTTATCTGTAATCAAAGAGCAATCTTCACATTTAAACTTATTACAAAATGTGCTCATACCATAATGGCATAAGACAAAATCATATTTAAGAGGATCCTTCGAGTCGAATAATTTTAATGCCTCTGTTATTTCCTCAGCAGTTTTCCAATCTAAAGTTTTTCTTCTTGTGAGATTGAGACATCTCGATATCCTACCTATATGGGTATCGAGAGGTATTATCAATTTATCCTTGGGTATACCTTTCCATATACCCAAATCGATATCTTTATCCCTTATCATCCATCTTAAAAAGAGATTCAGCCTTTTACAGGGACTGCCTCTTTCAGGAGAAGGGAAGAAAAAGAAGAAAGTCTTTAAATCGCTTGATTTGGAAAAACCTTGTATTTGAGCTTTATCGAGGTCCAGTTGCTCTATAAAGGCTCTTACAAAAGCTGCTAAGGCTTTTTTAATGTTTTGATCTCCATTACTATAATTTTTTTTGAATAAATTTTCAAGTCTTAAATGTCTTTTTAGAATTTTATGGAGAATAAAGATAAAAGCTAAAATGTCATAGTTGTCAGTAAATCTATATCTTATGGTTGAAAAGAGTTTACCATCTTTAGCAACATTGAAATTGCCTACGAAGTCATAGGGGCTTTCACCCATTTTGCTTAAAATCTTAGCTATCACTGGCAAAAACATATCTACTCTACCATAAGCAAAGGAGGAGGCTATAAAGCCAACAATTTCTATATCACCAGCTGACTTGTATTGATGTGGAAACATAATGGGATCAGAGTTGAGACGATCCTTGAAATTATACCCATTATATAAATTGTCAAGTCTGTCTTTAAGTCCTTTAAAATTAATTTTAAGCATGGGAATCCTCTGTCTTAACTGTCTGTAATAATACAAGACCAGCTAAGAAGAAAAAAGCTACTGCCAAGATAGCAAGCCTCTGATTACCAAAGGTTGAAGATATATGACCAAAGACAAGAGGTCCTATTATAGCTGACGATTTCCCGATAAAAGAGTATACGCCGAAATATTCTGACTCCTGCCCCAAAGGTATGAACCGAGCATAAAGTGCCCTTGATGCAGCCTGAATAGTTCCGAGTCCAAGTCCTGCAAGACAAGCAATAGCAAAAAACAGAGGTTTTGTAGTAATGATATAAGCTAAAATTGAGACCGACAACCACATAATCAAGGATGCCGTTATAACCTTTTTCGCACCCCATAGATCTATTGACCGTGCGAATAGGAAGGAACCTAACAAAGCTGTGAGCTGTATCACTAAGTACATAAAAAGGAGCTCCTTAGTCAAAAACCCAAGAGTAGTTGCAGCATAAATACTCGAAAAGACGATAACTGTGCTAACGCCATCTTCGTATAATAAATAGGCCACCAAGAATCTTCTTTGTTGTTTATTCTTTATCATTAAGGATAACCTTTTAAAGATTTGCTTTAAAGCGGTCGATCCTATTTGAATAAAACTATCCTTTGAGTATTTATCGGGAGGTAGGAAAAAAAAAGTTGGTAGCGAAAAAATCAAAAAAAAGAAAGAAACCATTAGCCAAACCATCTCGATCATTTCATAATGAACCAACAGCAAAGCTAACAATAGGGAGATTATAGAACCTCCATAGCCAACACCAAATCCCCAGGCTGAAACCCTTCCCCTGTATGGGGGTTTTGCAATAAGAGTTAAATAGGAGTTGTAAAAAACAATTCCTCCTTCTAAACCAATATTAGCAAGGACTATTAGGATGAAACCTAAAAGGACCATCCCTTTTTCGAGAAAAGTAAAAGAAGCAACAGAGATAGTGCAAAGGAGAGTAAAAAATAGGAGAAACCTCTTCCTAAGGTTTAAATGATCGGCAACCCCCCCTAAAAAGGGGGCAGTGCAAGCAACTATAGCCATACTAAGCGATATAGCTCTCCCCCACCACAAATCGCCCTGACCATTATCGTTGCCAACAATATAATTTGCATAAAAAACAGGAAAAATAACTGAGGCTATCACAGCAGAATAACTGGAGTTAGCAAAATCATAAAGACACCATGAGATTATCCTTTTATCCAGAATCGCCATTTTTCTGCTCTGTTGTCATCACCACTATTTGATAGTGGAAGAGCCAAAAAATTTTTAGATAGCAACTACCCCTTTTCAATTTTTTCAAGCGCTTCCTTTGCTGCTAAGACTTGGGCTTCTTTTTTACTTCTTGCAGAAGCTGAACCGAAGAATTGGTTATTAATATAAACCTCAACAGTAAAAATCTTTTTATGTTCTTCCCCCTCCTGCCTCACTAATTTATATTCCGGCAAGACCCTATACATCTGCTGGGCTCTTTCTTGTAACTCGCTCTTATAGTCATAACCGATCCCCCTTGTGATAATTTCTTCAACTCGTTGTAGATATAAATTAGAGATTAAAGAGGTAGTAGTTTCATAATCGCTATCGAGAAAAATAGCACCAAATAAAGCCTCTAAAGCATTTGCAAGTAACGACCTTTTACTGCGACCACCCGTCAGCTCTTCTCCTTTACTAAGCCTTAGAAACTCACCCAACGATAAATTAGAGGCTATATCAAAAAGGATTTGTTCGCTTACGAGATACGATCTTATCTTAGACATCTTTGATTCAGAAAGATTTTCCTGATGGAAAAAGAGAATTTGCGAGAGGGAAAGTGCTAAGACGGCGTCACCCAAAAATTCTAATCTTTCATTGCTATTGGATACTTCCTCAGAATTCTCATAAAGATAGGACTTATGAGTCAGGGCTTCAAGAAGTAAATCTTTTCTTTTAAAAGTATAACCAAGGTTTTTTTCAAGTTCCTCTATATTTTTTGAATACAAGACAGGCATTAGTTCCACCGAATCCAAAGGAATTTGACATGGCGTATTCTATTTCCATTGGGCGAGCCTTGTTGGGGACATAATCGAGATCGCACTCCGGATCAGGATTGTCAAGATTTATAGTTGGCAAGGCGATATCGTTATAAATAGAAAGGACAGTATATACAGCTTCAACCCCACCAGCAGCACCTAATAAATGCCCTATCATCGATTTTGTAGAACTAACACACAATTTGTATGCATGTTCGCCAAAGATTGTTTTAATAGCATCTGTCTCAAGTTCATCACCATATTTTGTAGAAGTACCGTGAGCATTTATATAGTCTATTTTTTCTGGCTCAATTCCAGCTTTTTTTAAAGCCATCTTCATACATCTTGCTGCCCCTTCTCCTTTAGGAGATGGAGCTGTAATATGGTAAGCATCGCTCGACATCCCGTAACCAATAATCTCAGCATAGATACGAGCGTCCCTTTTAAGAGCGCTTTCAAGGCTTTCTAATATTAAAACCCCTGCTCCCTCTCCCATTACAAAACCGTCTCGCTCAGCGTCAAAGGGTCTACTAGCTCTTTCGGGTTCATCATTTTTAACGGACAGTGCTCTCATTGCTGAAAAGCCTGCTATTCCGAGATGGGTTATACAGGCTTCTGATCCACCTGCAAACATAACATCTGCATCGCCCCTTTTGATAATTTCATAGGCGTCCCCTATTGAGTGATTACCTGTAGCACAGGCTGTTACGACAGATGAGTTAGGACCCTTGGCTCCAAACCTGATGGAAACATTTCCAGATGCAAGATTTATTATAAGCATGGGTATGAAAAAAGGAGATATTCTCTTATATCCTTTCTCGAGATATATTTTATGATAGTACTCGATTGCAGGAAGTCCCCCCATTCCAGCACCTATGATCACTCCAACTCTTTCAGCATTATCTTCTGTAATTTTGAAACCCGAGTCTTCTAACGCCATAGATGAAGCAGCAATAGCAAACTGAATGAATCTATCCATTTTTTTTATCTCTTTTTGCTCGATATATTTTGTAGGATCAAATCCCTTAACTTCGGCGGCTATTCTGGTTGGCAATAAAGATGCATCAAATTGGGTGATTGGACCTACTCCTGATTTACCTTCTACTGCTGCTTGCCAAGCCTCTTGCAAGCCTATACCTAATGGGCTTACTATGCCCATCCCAGTTATTACTACCCTTCTCTGATTATCCATCTGATTTACTATTGATCTTATCCTTGATATATGCTATTGCATCTTTAACTTTGCTGATTTTTTCTGCGTCTTCATCGGGGATCTCAATATTAAATTCCTCTTCAAAGGCCATTACGAGTTCAACAGTATCTAAAGAATCAGCTCCTAAGTCCTCAACAAAAGAAACTTCAGGTGTTATAGTCGATTGATCGACTCCTAATTGCTTAGCTATTATCTCTTTTACCTTCTCTTCGACCATTATTCCCTCCAGTTTTATTAAATATTAAAAAACTCTACCCACTCTGACCCGAACATGTATTGAAGAAACTAATCAAAATAAAAGAAATGAAAGAATTGTAATTTTGATTTTCTGATGTTTCTTACATGTACATCCCTCCATTGACATGTAGTACTTGCCCAGTAATATAACCTGCCTCTGGAGAAGCAAGAAAGACAACAGCATGAGCTACATCGTCGGTTGTACCAAAACGCCCCATCGGGATAGACCTAAGCATTTCATTCTTTATATTTTCTGGAATTGACTCGGTCATCGATGTAGTGATAAATCCGGGAGCTATAGCATTTACAGTTATCCCCCTATTAGCATACTCTTTAGCTATTGTCTTGGTCAAGCCTATAATACCAGCTTTCGAAGCACTATAATTAGCCTGACCTATATTACCCATAAAGCCAACGATAGATGAAATATTGATTATTCTACCATACTTCTGCTTCAACATAGCTTTAACTGCCTCTCTGCTACAAAGAAAAGTCCCTTTTAGATTAACATCAATCACCCTATCCCACTCTTCATCTTTCATCCTGATAATGAGGCTATCACGGGTTATCCCTGCGTTGTTAACTAAAATGTCGACTTTGCCGAATTCACTAAGAGTTGAATCGAATATATTTTTTACATCTGCATGTTTGGCAACGTCAGCCTGAACAGCTATGCTCTTGACCCCAATATTTTGAAGGTTTGATGCAGTTTCTGAAGCAGTCTCTAAATTTGTGCCCACAACTACTACATTTACTCCTCTTTTAGCTAAGGCTATAGAGATTGCTTTACCAATTCCTCGTCCACCACCTGTTACTATTGCCACCTGTCCTTTCATGGTTTATCTTCTCCCTAAAGATTATATAATTGTAACAGAGTTTTTTCTAATTTTCCACATCATGTATTATCCTCCAATTTGCTATTAGATGTTTCAAAATTTATAAATATCTCCTTCTACTTCTTTTAGGATTTAAAGGACTAAAAATTTATATCCCCACCTTCTAAATAGGCATTTTATCACTGACTAATCTTTCTTTTCTCTTAATATTTGCTCTTTTTAAGCCTTAAAAAACTCTACCCTTTATGTATCTTAGTCTTTTAAAGTAGACTATGCTCTTATACTGTTAATTTTTCATACCTTAGTCTTACTCTTTTTAAAATATAATATTTGCATATATCTTTAAGGCAGGGCTTCTTTGCATCCTCTATAACTTTACCAACTGCTCCATAGAAAAGCTACATCATACTCTCTATGGTCTTTATCTTAAATACCTCTGATAATAAGAAGGCTTCTTCCTAAAAATATGTTATGGGTAAAAAGTCCAATAGGGTCTCCTTATCGCCTCTACTACATCTCCTTCCCTAACCCTATCTTGAATGGTAAGAGTTTTTGTTTTATCATATATAAAGCCTCCTCTCTTTGATTTTTTTTCACCCGCTGGGTGATATTTTATATCATCCAGAAAACTAATAAAAGAGGAGGCTTTTATATTTTTTGTATAGTTC
>JAOAEO010000100.1 GCA_026416735.1 Thermodesulfovibrionales bacterium | reverse complement strand
CTCTCACGGGTATCTATAACAGGCGGCAGTTCTTTATCCTTGCTAATATGGAATTTAAAAAGGCTCTCAGATACGGAAGGGACATCTCAATCTTAATGCTCGATCTCGATTTCTTCAAAAGGATAAACGACACTTATGGGCATGCCATCGGTGATAGAGTCTTACAATTAACAGCTAAAATTATTAAAGAGAATTTGAGGTCTGTCGATATATTTGCAAGATATGGTGGAGAGGAATTTGTAATTGTATTACCCGAGACTAATCTTACGGGCGCTCTACAGGTTGCCGAAAGAATAAGGTCTAACATAGAAAAGACACCTCTAACTGTCAACGATAAGGTAGAAATAAATATAACCATTAGCATCGGCCTATGCTCAGAGACTGTTAAAAAGTCTGAAAGTACCAGTATCGAAAAGATAATAGAGAAGGCCGATCAATCTCTCTATGAGGCTAAGAGATTAGGAAGGAATCGAGTCTGCATCTACAGCCATTCTCTGCCTTAATACCTCATAAGCTAAAATACCTGTTGCCGTTGAAACATTCAAAGAAGTTATGTTGCCCCTCATGGGTATTCTAACGAGAAAATCACACATCTCCTTCACCGTCTGCCTAAGACCTTTCCCCTCAGAACCTACCACTATAGCAATAGGAACCCTCATATCGAGTTCCCATAAAGTCGAGAAAGAATCTGCTTCGGCCCCGATTATTGTAATATTTGCCCTTTTCATCTTCTCGATAGCGTGTTTGATGTTTACTACTTGGGCAATATTTACATACTCATGGGCCCCAGCTGATGTCTTTAAAACAGTGTTCGTTAACCTTACATTTCTCCGAGATTGAAAGACTACGCCATGAACGGCTACAGCCTCAGCAATCCTCAAAATGGCACCAAAATTACGGGGGTCTTCGATACAATCAAGAATAATGAAAAAGGGAGGGTCAGACCTCTGTGAAGATAGCGCGAGCAATTCATCGATATTAAATAAAGCCTTTCTTTTTGCGAGGGCAGCTACTCCTTGATTCCCCTTAGGGAGACTAAAATCGAAAAAGGTAGCCTCTCTATACTCAATAGGTACTCCCCTTTTTTCTGCAAGCTCTATTATCCCCTTGATCTCTTTCTTTCTCTGGCTGGAGATGTATAGGCATTTTATTTCTCTACCAGCTTTTAGGGCTTCCAATACCGGATTAATTCCGTAAAGCCATTCATTACCTGTTACCATCTAAACTTTAACCTTCCAGGTAGTCCCTTCCCTCTTATCTTCTAATAATATACCCCTTTCCAATAGCTCCTTCCGTATTCTATCAGCTAAAGTCCAATCTTTATTTTTGCGAGCTAAGTTTCTTTCGGAAATTTTACTCTCGATATCCTCTGGGGTAAGAGAAATCTTTTTAATCTTCAGAAGCTCTACATTCCACTGGTAAGGTGTCTTAGTAAAGATGTTAAAGACCTCCTTTACCAATCCTATAGCTTCCTTCGCCTTCATTAGAGCAGTAGCTGCTCTCTGACCTTCTGGTTTTGAGTCGAGAAATCTGTTAATCTCTCTGATTAGCTCAAAGGTGTTACCCAGAGCTAAAGCAGTATTGAAGTCATCATCCATTGCCTCTTCAAAACGCTCTTTAAATCTGTCCACAAAGGAGTTAAACCATTTGATCAAATCAAAATCTTTCTGGGAGGCTAACTCCTTAGTTGCGTTTAGGGCTATAAATTCATCCATTCTGGCAACTGTACTATAGTATCTTTCTAAGGAAGCCTCTGCCTCTTTCAGCTGGTCTTCGGAAAACTCTATGGGGCTTCTGTAGTGGCTTGAAAGCATGAAAAGCCTTAAAACTTCAGCATCATATCTCTCTAAAACCTCCCTAATTGTAAAAAAGTTACCTAAGGACTTCGACATCTTTTCTTTATCGATTGTTATAAAACCGTTGTGAACCCAATATCTCGCAAAGGGCTTATTAGTAAATGCCTCTGATTGGGCAATCTCATTTTCGTGGTGGGGGAAAATAAGGTCTGCACCACCTCCATGGATATCTATAGACTCACCCAATAATCTCAAAGCCATAGCTGAACACTCAATATGCCATCCGGGTCTACCCTTTCCCCAAGGGCTATTCCACCAAGGCTCACCTTCCTTAGATGCCTTCCAGAGAGCAAAATCGAGTGGGCTATTTTTTCTCTCATCTATGTCAACCCTCGCACCTGCTAAGAGCTCATTAATATCTTTCTTAGAGAGTTTCCCATATTTAGAGAACTTTTCTACAGAAAAATAGACACTTTTATTGCCTCCTTCTTCAACTTCGTAAGCAAATCCTTTATCTAACAATCCCTCGATTAATTTGGATCATATCTTCTATATACTCTGTAGCCCTCGGTTCTATATCAGCCCGAGCTATACCGAGTCTATCCATATCATTATAATATTCTTTTATGTATTTATCGGCTATCTGATCCCAAGTGGTGCTCTCTTCCTGAGCTCTCTTGATAATCTTGTCATCGATATCTGTGAAGTTCCTTATGAATTTAACTTCATAGCCCTTATATTTAAGATACCTATATATCACATCGAAGACTATGGCACTCCTTGCATGGCCAATGTGGCAGTAATCATAGACTGTGACACCACAAGCATACATACCAACCTTTCCATTAGAGATAGGTATAAAATCCTCCTTTTGATTAGTCATCGAATTAAAAATTCTCATTATGCCTCCTCTACCTTCTAATTTTTCTATTCTCTTTTCTAATCTCTCTATATAACCTTTTAATACACTTAATCCCTCCTCATAGGGATCGGGAAGTTGAACGTGATCGAGAGCTTCTGTAACATCTTCTTCGCCTACCCTTATAATCTTCTTCTTTATGACTTTCCCAGGAACTCCCACTACAATAGAATAGTCAGGAACGCTCTTCAAAACCACAGAATTAGCACCTATCTTAACATAATTCCCTATCTTGATTGGTCCCAAGACCTTCGCTCCTGCCCCTACCACTACATTGTTTCCAAGGGTTGGGTGTCTTTTGCCCTTCTCCTTTCCAGTGCCACCTAAAGTTACCCCCTGATACAACAAGCAATTTTCTCCAATTTCGGTAGTCTCACCTATGACCACTCCCATCCCATGATCTATAAAGAAGCCAGCCCCTATCTTAGCTGCCGGATGTATCTCTATCCCCGTAAAGAATCGAGCGATATGGGAGAGTAGCCTTGGAATCACAGGAATCTTCAAATTCCATAGTTTATGGCTGATCCTATGAATCAAGATGGCGTGAAAACCAGGATAAGTTAAGATTACCTCAACAATATTTCTTGCTGCTGGATCCTTCTCAAATACAGCTTTCAAATCTTTATGGATTGTATTAAAAAAATTCATAATACTATTGTAACAACTTTATTACTTTTCTCAATATAGAGCTAAGTTTTATAAAGAAAGGGACAAAGTAAACCAGACAACCTCTGAATTTCAAATCCTGAATCTCGATGAGAGAGTTTAAGCAAGTTTGAGCCTCTATGCCTTTAAGGGAGGTGAATCCAAAGTCCGATATAAAAGATCAAAGGCAGGCTTAGCTTGCCACTATCAACAGATATTGCACTCATAAGGTTAAGATCTTTCTATAAGAATTGAATGAGATCCGCCTAAAATTCTGAAATCATAGAATTTTAAACCCTATATTCCCAAACTTGCCGATGTAAATTTTAAAATCTAAAAATATCTCCCTTCTACTGCTTTTTAACCTTTAAAAGAGTTAAAAAGTATATCTTTACCTCTAAAAGAGGCTTTTTATCGCTATTGTTTAGTCTTTTCTTCCCAAATAAATATTTACTATTTTTCAGCCCTAAGAAAAAACTCTACTCTTTCTGTCTCTTAATCTTTTAAATAGACCTTGCTTTTATACTGCTAATTCACACACCTTAGCCTTACTACTTTGTAAGATATAGATTTCTCTTTATCTACATATATCTTGAGGTAAAGCTTCCGTCCATCCTTTATTACTTTCCCTACTACTTCATAGAAAAGTACCTCATGTTCTCTATAGTCTTTTTCTTAAATACCTCTCTATTTATTTGTCGGTAATACTCCAAAACTATCTCTAAAGGGTATCCACTTTTGCCTTGGAGGTTATAATTTCTTTCAATAACTCTATCTTGAATGGCAAGAGTTTTTGTTTTATAATTTAAAAAGCTTCTTTTTTGGTTTTTTTCAGCTACTGGATGATATTTTAAACTCACTGTAAAAACTATTAAAAGAGAGGGCTTCCCTATTCACCCATTGGGAGATTGAGACAGTTATTATTTATTATTTTTATTTATAGTATTATAATTACTATTATTCTTTTATTATTTTGAAAGTTTAATTTCATTAAAAAGTTTTAAGTGGTAGTTATAAAGGTATGAAAGCGAGACCCTAAACAATATTTTATATGTTGCCTTAAATAAAAAATCTTTTTTTAGTTTAGCTGTAAAAGATAAAAAAGTTTCGATCTTCATAGAGGTATATTCTGACAAACTTAACTTAAAAAACAGATAGTGATCAAGGACTCAAGTAGTGCTGACAACGATTACATCAGTTTTTTTCATGATAACGCTTCTTTGTAATATAGGATGCGCCCATATGCATTCAAAAAATGACCAGCTGGATCTAAACAGTTTTAAAAAGGGATTTTCTATGCGTGTTCTTTGGACGATTTCTGATTATAAAATCATCAATGAGGCAATTAAAGAAGAAGAAGCTCGGAAAATGCTTTTTAAACCTCTCGATCTTGGTGAAACATATATCACCTTTAATGGCAGAACATGTAGTAACGTTTTTTTTAAGCGAGATATTGTAAAAACTCAGGAATACATAAAAAGTACTTATAACATTATGCCTCAAGCACTTAATATTTATGACGAAATAATTGAGGTAATAAAAACTAACTGCGAGCTGCCTGGTTTTGCTGAATATATTCGCTTGAAAGATAGACGATTAATTATTCATATTGAAGGGGTATTCTTTTTCTTTGAGCCTGTTGTAAATTATTAAACTAATAGGAAAGTCGTCAATTCAGTCAATTCAAATGTTTAAGAAAGGGGGTAAGTAAGATGTTTAAGGGTTTCATTAAATTTAGCCATTTATTGATTTTTATAGTTTTATTTTTTTCACAAATGGCCTTTGCAGTTCAACCTAATGGAGATTTAAGGAATCCTTTTTTTATTGAGTATTTTGTCCCCGAGCCTTTAGAGCCAAAACTCTCGAGCGATGGTAGAACTCTCTATAATGCAATACCTCCAAAAGTGTATATAGCAAATCCTGAACCACCTAAAACCTTGCGAAGAATTCCTGCACCTGATTATCTTTTAGCACCACCATCTCCTGCATCTGCAACCTTTTCTATTACATATGTGCCAGCAGGTGATTCAGACCTTTGGGGTGAGCTATGCACTACTTTTCCAGAAAACGCTAAAACCGTTTTTAATGCCGCAGCAAACATCTGGTCAAATATTATACAATCATCGGTACCCATAACAATTAGAGCTTGTTGGGCAAGCTTGAGCGGGGGAACATTGGGCTATTCAGGTGGAGGTCCCTTACATAGAGACTTTAGTGGGGCACCTCGACCTAACACTTGGTATACAGCTTCCCTCGCTAATGCGCTTGCAGGCACTGACCTTGCCACTAATTCGTTTGATATGCACATTACTTATAATTCTAATTTCACTTGGTATTATGGAACAGATGGAAACACTCCAGCAGGGCAGTTTGATTTACTGTCGGTCGTTTTGCACGAGATAGCCCATGGACTTGGTTTCGCAGGGTCGATGCGGTACTCAAATGGGTTAGGTAGCTGGGGATATAACACAGGATATCCCGATATTTACGATGTATTTATGAAAGATGGTTCAGGAAATAATCTTATCAACACTTCTGTTTATCCTAATCCTTCTTATGCCCTTGGAAATGCTCTCACATCAAACAACATCTGGTTTCATGGAAGTAATGCTATGGCAGCAAATGGTGGGCAAAGGGTTAAAATGTATGCACCTGCAACTTGGGCATCAGGTTCAAGTTATAGTCATCTTGACTTTGCAACATTCAATGATACAATAAACGAATTAATGGTATATGCCATCTCTCCAGGAGAGTCTATTCATGACCCAGGACCTGTGACAATAGGACTTTTCAAGGATCTCGGATGGCAGACTTCTTCTACAACCTGTACCTACACTATTTCACCTACTTCTCAGTCTTTTAGTGCCTCTGGTGGGACTGGCAGTGTAAGTGTGAC